>WQWL01000122.1 GCA_009785345.1 Oscillospiraceae bacterium | reverse complement strand
CTTTAGGAACTGTTAAGAAATAACTTGACGCTTTGTCTTGCCTTTTTGCCGCCATGCGGTGCGGAAAAACCTTGAAAGGCCACAGGCATTCCGGCGGTTTTTTCACTCCGCATGACAACAAAATTCGGCGGCAAAATCGTTAACTTATTTCTTAACAATTACTAAGTAAAAGTCACGAAAGTCAAGCATCATGTATTGATGCTCTCTACTATAAATTGCGTGGAATGTTTCACGTGAAACACTATATGTAGATAATTGCATAAAAGTCTACACGATACAAAGGAATTAAAAGATGAACATTAAAATGGTAGTGACTGACCTTGACGGCACATTTCTTCGAGAAGATAAAACTGTTTCTGAACGTATGCTAAATGCTTTTGCACAGCTACGCGAAAAAGGAATAAAGACAGTATATGCAACAGGCAGGGGAGAAAGCTCAATAAAATTAACTTCGCTCTTGCAATTTGATGGCTCTGTTCGCAATAACGGTGCAATTGCATATATTCAAGACAAGCTTATTTATGAAAGACTATTACCTGCCGACTCCATACGCGACTTACTTGTAACATGCGATAAAGAGGGAATTGATATTGTGGCAGAGTGTGGCGATATGTTTTATGCGACATTCAACATCGATGAAAAATACTCGTGGCAGGTAGAAAATGAGATTGTTGATTTTTCGAAGCATAATATTGATGCTGAAAAACTATTTGCCGTTGTTGATTCACCAGAGGTGCTAGATATAATAAAACAAAACATAAAAGAAGACCAATACATATATGCAAGTCGTGATGACTACGCATTGATAATGCATAAGGATGCTACAAAATCAAAAGGTGTTGCTTCGCTGGCAGAGTATTGGAATATAGACAAAAGCGAAATTGTTGCTTTTGGTGATGACTCAAATGATACGGATATGTTGGAGTATTGCGGTATCGGCATTGCTATGGGCAATGCAATAGATGAAGTAAAAGCAGTTGCTGACCAAATATGCGATACAAACGATAATGATGGGATTGCCAAATGGGTTGAAGAGAATTTGTTATAATAGGTTTAGAAACTGTATGAGGGAACGAATTATGCTTACTAATAACAAAATCGTTGAAACTGTAAAAAAGCAATTAGCTATTGAGTACAATTGCTCTATTATTGACTTTGAAACAAATGAAAACATAATAACACTTCCGGGGTTTAGCAATGAAAGAAGGAAGTTTGCAGACAAACCACACTTTTTCAAAATGGTAACCATGGGTGGAAATGCAGTTATTTCTGCTGATGAGAAACTACATGATTGGTTGAATAAGTTTACAAAAGATAAATATGGACATTGGCTATTTGAACACCCAAACTTGCGAGAAATAGACAAGAAGTTAGAAGCATATAGTAAACAATTATATCAAACGCATCATATGTTTTTACCACTGGGTCAAGCCAAGCAATCAAGTGTATCAATACAAGTGAAGTGGTATGAACAAGATGAAATACATCAGTTTTATTCAATGGGCAAGTTCCCAAATGCATTTTGCCTTGAGTATAAACCTGAGCGTCCTGATGTGCTTGCAATTGCGGCGATAGAGAATGATGAAATAATTGGTATGGCGGGTTGTTCCGCAGACACACCTATTATGTGGCAAGTCGGAATTGATGTAGATGTAAATCATCGCGGCAAGGGTATTGGAGCAAGATTAGTTTCATTATTAAAAGATGAAATATTAATTCGCGGAAAGATACCGTACTATGGAACAAGCTTATCAAATTTACATTCATGGAATATTGCAATTAATTGTGGCTTTATTCCATCGTGGATTGAGGTTGCTACAAAAGAATGAAGCGTATTGTTGCGTGGAATGAACTTGTTGACCTGAATGAGCATAGTCAGTATAACTGGAAAGAGTAAAATGTTATGTACCTAGAAACAGAGAGACTGGCCTTACGTGACTTCACCATGGGAGACCTTTGGGATTTGCATGAAATATTCAGCGATCCTGAGGCGATGAAAAATACCGAGCCACCCTATAGCCTTGAGAGAACAACAAGTTTTCTCAAAGAGTTTTGTGTTAATCCCGAATCTAAAAATGCTTTTGCTGTGGTCTTGAAAGAGGCAGGCAAGGTGATTGGTTATGTACTGTTCATGCACATTGATGAGCCGGAGATTTTTGAGACCGGCTGGATTTTCAACAAGGACTATTGGCGTCAGGGGTATGCATACGAAATATGCAGTGAGTTAATACGTCATGGCTTTGAAGATATAGGTTTGCACAAAATCTGCGCAGAGGCAATAGATGAGAAAAAATCAGTTTCCCTTATGAAGAAACTAGGTATGCAATCAGAGGGGATACAACGGAAACACTCAAGAAACGGTGAAGGCGACTGGTGTGACCTCTATCGATACGCCATTCTAGCAGAGGATTACAACCGTGTTCAATAAACACAGCAAAGTAACAATGGTAGGGGGAGTAATTGTGTCAAAGGACAAAGCATCAAAAATTCGTGAACTTACGATATTGGCTGTGTTGACAGCAATAATGTTGGTGATAACAATAGCACCGGTGGGCTTTCCGGTGCTTGGAGTTGTCCGTGGGACGATTATGGCAATTCCTGTAGCAGTAGGTGCAGCTGTAACAAAGACAATGCGGGGAGCCATATATATGGGCGTTATGTTTGGAATAGCGTCATTTTTACAAATTGTTTTTAATCCAATGCATGCGACAATAGTGTTGTGGGGGTTAAATCCACTCTTCTATACGATAATGTGTATTGTACCAAGAGTAGGCGTTGGAGTTGTTGCAGGTCTTACAACAAAACTCGTTAACAAAACAAATAAGCTAGGAAAATACTCGTTAGTTGGGTTTGCTACATCACTTTCAAACTCAATATTGTTTTTAACATTTATGTTTCTTCTTTTTCTGCCATATGTAGGAACCGCAGTTGAATTAGAAAGTGGAGGCATGGGGTCATTTATGTTAGGCTCTGTATTCTTCTTCGTACCACTGATTATTTTTGAAGCAATTGCCGCTGTAGTAATAGTTGAACCTTTGATGCGAGCTATTAATAAATCTAAAGAGATAGGCACAGCATGATAAAAGCTGTAGAAGTTAAGGAGAGTACCTTGCGTCCTCTAAAAATTTACGTTTTTGCGGTATTTTCTGCAATTCTGCGCTGTTCGTCAGTTAAATACCAATGGGTATTCGCCCTCCTCACGCCTTGCCTTGCAAAAAGACCAAGCGAGGCAAAGCTTGAAGAAATGAAGAACAAATGAAATAAGAAGCCTTATGAGCGACATCATGCAAATGCTCAATATAACACAGAAATTAATCAAAACCACCACTTCTAGTAGATGAATGTTTCACGTGAAACATTATATAGATTATACTTACAAATTGTCATATGCAATTTAAATAATACAAGCAAAGTAAAAAGGAGCAGTCAATTATATGCTTTCACTCACAAAATCGTTGCTTGAAGATTCGAACTTCAAGCGTTTAATTGCGTGCATTGAGGCAGGGGGGTGTCCGGCAGTATTGTCCGGACTTTCAGAGATTCATAGAGCTCACGCTGCTGCGACAATTCGTGCTGCGACAATGAAGCCACTGGTGGTGATTTGTTCATCTGAAGATGAAGCGTCGAATATGGCAAAAGATATCTCTGCACTAACAATGGAGCAAGCTCTTGTCTTAAATGCTCGAGAGTTAACATTTTTGGATGCAGAAGTTGTATCGCGCCAAATAGAACAAACAAGAATCGCAACATTAACGGCACTTTCAGAAAAGAAGGCACCAATCGTTGTTATGTCCATTGCAGGCACGCTTCAGCGGACGATTTCAAAGCAGCAACTGGCAGATTCGTCGCTTTCAATCAGATTTGGAGAGCTATATGATATAGGCGAACTTGCCGAAAGACTTCTGCTTTGTGGATATAGCAGATGCGAACAAGTAGAGGGACCGGGTCAATTTGCTATTCGTGGCGGTATTCTTGATTTCTATTCGCCTGCTCACGACCAACCGGTACGTTGTGAATTTTTTGGTGATGAAGTTGACTCGATGGGTCTTTTCGACATTTCATCTCAACGAAGAACAGAGAATCTTAACGAAGCTCGTATAGTGCCTGTTGCTGAAGTATTACCATCCTTATACAAAGGCAGTGGGGGAGTAGGTGCTGAAGGTCTCGCAAAAGAATTGTCAGAACATTTATCTCGTCTCGAAGAAAAGCCAAATACAAACCCGACATTGATAAAGAATCTTTCTGCAGATATAGACCGATTGCAGAGTGGACGTAGCTTTTCAGCAGCAGATAAATATCTTGAGTTGATATCTCCAATGTCTACAGTTATGGATTATCTTGCAGATGACTCTGTTGTTGTAATTAGTCAACCTCAGCGAGTAAGTGAGCGCGCAGAGAGCTTTCTAAAGCTTTTAGCAGAGGAATGCTTAAATCTTCTTGAAACAGGTGTGTTAGAAAGTAGTCTCGTTAGATTCTCAGAAGACTGGGAAGGTTTTCTGTTACGCATGGAATCATTTCCGATTGTTATGACGGACAGTTTTGAAAGCTCAAACTATCCGCTGACACCTCGCACGACATTACATCTAGATACAAAACGACTTCCATCCTATGGCGGAAGTCTGGATACAGCTGCATCAGAGGTTGCACACTACATCAATACAAACTTTAGAACAATTATACTGTGCCAAGATAAGCGCAGAGCACTTAGATTGCGTGAATATCTTGAGGAACGTGGTATTTCATCGTCAATTGATAGTGCATTGCAGGAGCTTCCTGATTTTGGTACTTGTGTCATATCCTTAGGAGAACTGTCTGCAGGGATGGAATACTCAGGAATCAACCTTGCAATAATTTCTGAAGGTCAGATAATTTCACAGCCCACACAACGTCGAGTTATAAAATCGCAAGATAAATCCAACCGCGAACGCTTGCAAAGCTTCGCAGATCTTTCTCAAGGAGATCTTGTTGTTCACGATCAGTATGGGATAGGACGTTTCGTAGGTTTCCATAAGCTTCGTGTTGATAATGTTGATAAAGAGTATATAAAAATATCGTTCGCCGGAACGGATTCACTATACGTACCGGCAACTCAACTAGATATGGTTGCCAAATATATTGGTGGTGGTGAAGATTCGACCGGCGTCAAATTATCTAAGCTAGGAGGCACAGACTGGACGAAAGCAAAATCTCGTGCTAAGAAGGCGGCGCGAGAAATGGCAAAAGAGCTTATAAAGCTATATGCCGAACGTCAACGTGTTGCAGGACATGCGTTTCCGGCTGATACTGTATGGCAGACTGAATTTGAAGATAAGTTTGGCTATCAAGAAACTGAAGATCAGCTACGCAGTGCAAATGAGATAAAACAGGATATGGAAAGACCGATACCGATGGACCGTTTGCTTTGCGGAGATGTGGGCTATGGAAAAACAGAAGTTGCGCTTCGTGCTATAATGAAATGTGTTCTCGGCGGATATCAAGCCGCAATTCTCGTTCCTACAACAGTTCTTGCAGAGCAGCATTACATAACCTCCGTAAAGCGTTTTGCCGGATACCCTGTAAATATTGAAGTTTTAAGTCGATTCAGAACTCCAGCACAAATCAGAACTGCTCTTAGAGATATCAAAAACGGCAGTGTTGATTTTGTTGTTGGAACTCACCGCTTGATACAAAAAGATGTTGAGTTTAAAAAGCTGGGCTTGCTTGTTGTAGACGAAGAGCAACGATTTGGTGTTTCTCATAAAGAACGACTTAAGTCAATATCTAAACAGGTCGATGTTCTGACTCTATCCGCTACACCTATACCGCGAACGCTAAATATGGCTCTGTCCGGCATTCGTGATATGTCTTCGATTGAAGAACCACCACAAAGTCGTCGCCCTGTACAAACATATGTATTGGAGCAGGATTACGGTGTCTTATGTGATGCTATTCGCAGAGAAGTGTCGCGCGGTGGACAAGTGTACTATTTGCACAATCGAATTGAAACCATAGATCGCACTGCTGTTCGATTATCAGAAATGCTACCAGACGTTCGTATTGCTGTAGCACACGGTAAAATGGACGAAGACCATCTCAGCGAAGTTATGGAGCAAATGACAGCCGGAGCAGTACAAATTCTTGTTTGTACAACGATTATCGAATCTGGAATAGACATACCAAATGTAAATACGTTAATTATTGAAGATGCAGATAAGTTAGGGCTCTCTCAGTTGCATCAAATTCGAGGACGCGTCGGTCGTTCACCACGACGTGCATATGCCTATTTAACATTTAAACGCGGAAAATCAATATCAGAAATTGCAGAAAAGAGATTGACTGCAATTAGAGAATTTGCAGAGTTTAACTCGGGATTCAAAATAGCTATGCGCGACTTGGAAATAAGAGGAGCAGGTAGCTTGCTTGGTGCGGAGCAATCCGGGCACATGATAAGTGTTGGATATGATATGTATTTAAAGTTGCTGGAAGAAGCCGTTTTAGAAGAAAAAGGCGAAAAATCAACGAGCAAAGTTGAATGTACGGCAGACCTCACAGTTTCAGCCGGTATACCGGAGAAATATGTCCCATCAGCTCAACAACGAATGGATATTTACAGACGAATTGCTTTAATTAGAAGTGAAGAAGATTGTGATGATATTATAGCAGAGCTTATAGATAGATATGGTGATCCGCCACAACAAGTGGTTGCACTAACATCAGTAGCCATGCTTCGAAGTGAAGCGTCGCAACTTGGAATTAAAGAAATATCACAAAAAGAAGGATTGTTGAAGTTTAAGTTAACGGATTTCAACATGGAGAGCATCTCAAAGCTTTACACACTGCCTGATTATACAGGTCGCGTTAAAGTTCTTGCTGGCACAGACCCTGTTCTCACACTAAAGCTAACAGGCGGCTTTGTTGTCAATGAAGCTGTTAAGTTTGTTAGGAGCTATGGCTACGCACTGAAAAAATAGTGGATAAGATTTTGAGAAGAATAACGATGCCAGATGGGCAATATTCCGAAAAGATGTCATCTATTTTGTTAGAATTTGGCATAATACGCAAATTTCAACAAGAAATTTAATGTTTCTATTGATTTACGGCTTCAAACAGGATATAGTGTGGGGGCTATGAAGAAAGGAAAAAGGATAATGAAAATTAAAAAAACAATTGCATTGATACTCTGCACATCACTTCTGCTTTTGCTAGTTGCAGGTTGTGTCTCTCTAGATGACATCATTGATGAACCTGATTACGAGCAAGTCGTTGAGCCTACTGAAGTGGACGAACCCTCTGTCTACGATCACAATGATGAGGATTTCGACTCATATGATATCGCGCTTGTTGATTTTGATGCAGCCATTGCAACCTTCCCACCAGACACAGTAATGATAAGGGCTGATAATTTAGTTGTCACATGGGCAGAACTGTATGTATATCTCTTTAATGCCTTTATGGAAACGCTTAACACTTTTGGTTCAGACATTGATTTGGCTGATGAAGATAGTGCTTTGGCAGATATGATTTTGGAACACTCTACGGATAGTGCAATATCTCTTTTAGTTTATCTCTACGGATTTTATTTGCTTGATGTAGACGTAACCGAAGAAGATTTAGCAGTATTCAATGATGATGTTGCAGCGATAGTTGAAATATATGGTGGCATTGAAGAACTAGAGGAGAACTTAAGAGAAACTGGTGGCTTTTACGATTTTGAAGTTTTTGTGGAGATGTTTAGAAGCGAATTTAATATCTCTTTGCTTATAGAGCGACTATATGGCGACGATTCAACATTTTCTGATGAAAGCATTGCTGAGTACGCAGCCGAGAATGGATATATGATGGCATTACATATTTTGCGCATGAAGACTCCAGATGGAGATGATGAGATTTCGCGCGGAGAGGCAGAAGATATTTTAGAACAGCTCAGAGCGCAAGAAGGCACGGACGATTTTATTGATTTCTTCAAAGAGCTTATGCACGAGCATAGTGAAGATCAAGGGGGACTGATGTCGTTCCCGGAAGGCTATTTATTCCAACATGATGACATGGTGGCACCATTTTCTAACGCTAGTGAAGAGCTTGCTATTGGAGAATTAAGTGATATTGTTGAAACGGACTTTGGATTTCATATTATTTTGAGAATGCCTATAGATTATGATACAGTTCCGATTGGGATTTCGTCCGCGGGAATGTCAATGACATTGAGACAAGTAGCAGCGCTTGATAATTTTGAAGAGTTACAGCGAGAGTGGCGCGATTCAATCAATCTTGAGTTTACAGCAGAATATTATTCGATAGATATTGCATCAATCTTCAGATTTAACTAACCGCCCGTACATCATACTTAGGAACTGTTAAGAAATAACTTGACGCTTTGTCTTGCCTTTTTGCCGCCATGCGGTGCGGAAAAACCTTGAAAGGCCACAGGCATTCCGGCGGTTTTTTCACTCCGCATGACAACAAAAAT
>WQWL01000121.1 GCA_009785345.1 Oscillospiraceae bacterium | reverse complement strand
TCGAACAAGACGCATCAACCGGGAAATGGTCTGCGGAACTTGCGCCATCGTGCTACAGCAGTCGGCGGAAGCCTGTCTGTTGATGCTGAAGGAGCTTTTCGGGTGATTTGTGTAATACCGCTTAGACGTGACTGAACACAAAGGAGATTTACAAATGAAATTACTTATAGTTGATGATGATGCTTTGATACGCAAAAGTTTATCTCTCACATTGTCAAAAGAAGAAGACATTGTAATTGTGGGTACTGCCGCCGATGGTGGTGAGGCGATAAATATTTGCGAATCTTCTTTACCTGACATTGTCCTCATGGACATCCGCATGCCGGGAGTTGACGGTATCGCCGCCACTCGGCTTATTAAGCAGCGATATCCCGATGTGAAAATAATGATGTTAACGACATTTGATGATAAACCAAATATTTCACAAGCACTGGCTGCAGGCGCGGATGGGTACTTAATTAAGACAGACAAGATTGCTGCTATTGCAGGAAAACTCAGGGTCATGATGGATGGTGTCGGTGTATTAGGTGCAGATGTTCTTAAGAAACTAACAGCACAAGAGAATCCTGCTCTTGAGTTATTAACGCCAAGAGAGCGAGATATAGCTCGCCTTGTTGCTCAAGGGCTGACAAACAAAGAAATCGCTACACAACTGTTCTTAAGCGAAGGAACAGTGCGAAACAATCTCGCTGTTGTTATGGAGAAACTAAATTTAACAAATCGCACTCAACTTGGAATGTTGTATTATGAGCGCTGACTGCAAATGAAGAATTGTCATACCGATACATTTGTGACAATTCTCTTATCCGCATGATAGTGCAATCCGCGATAAAAACTCAACTGTAGAGGATTCAGGTTCCCATACTGTATAATAACCCTAGAACCTTAGTAATTTCAACGAAAAACAGGTGATGTCCGTTGATTTTGCTTAAAATTAAGGAGCAAAAAAGAATGAATATTAACAGTACAACACGGAGTAAGAGTAGCAGTAGTATTTTCAACCCCGTGACATATAATGAATTCATATTAGACCAAACTTCTAAACAAGATGTCGAGCAATATGATTATAATGATGCCAAAAGTATTGCAGAGGATTATTTTTCTGAGCCTCTACACGAACCATCATATGAGCCGGTTTACGAAAAAGAAAGTTTTCTTGAATTAAACACTGTAGGTCAAAGCACAGGTTATGCAGAGGGTGTGATCGAAGAATCTAATACGATGAGTCCAAAGATGAGATTAGGACTTTATGATTTGCTTCAATCCTTTGTAACAGCCGTCATTTGTGCTATTCTTATTTTAACATTTGTTGGCAGAACAACTGAAGTTATCGGACACTCGATGCTTCCGACACTCAGATATAATGATCATGTTATAATTTCCAACTTATTCTATTCGCCAAGAAACGGTGATATAATTGTTTTTGAAACAGAATCAGAGCGGTTTGATGAACCTCTTGTTAAGCGTGTAATAGCTATTGGTGGACAATCATTTGATATAAATGATGTAGGTGAAGTTCTTGTAGATGGCATCGTTATAGATGAGCCGTATATTGATGTCACGAAGACTTTGCGGAATGGCTTTGTAGGACCGGTAGATATTCCATATGGTTATGTGTTTGTTTTAGGTGATAATAGAAATCGTACAGCAGACAGTCGAGACGAAGATATTGGTCTATTAGATACAAGATATATTTTAGGTCGTGTTTTGTTTATTACCCTGCCCGGATTAGATAGCAATGGCAATAGAGACTGGTCAAATTTTGGGTTTGTAGAGTAAAAAGATTATAGTAATGCGAGGGCAAATGATAATTTAATGGTTCCCGGGGCATATAACCAAGGCTCGCCATGCTCAAAACCATCGTGATAACGGCTATCACAATTTGAGTTAAAAGTGGTTCATAGGAAAAAACAATAAAGCCAACAGCTACTGCTAACATCATCCGTAGTACGAAACGAAGCAATGGAACTCACCCAGATTAACATTAGAATTGTCGTTTTTGTGAATTTACTGTGAAAAACATAGTATATTTTTTAGTTGCATACGGTCGCTTAAATGAAGTATAATAAGCGATAGAGATATATTTATAGGTAAATGTAGGGGTTTTAACCTCAAGAAAATTATTTAATTAAGATTGGAGTATTTATTGTGGCAATTTGTAAAAATTGTAATAGACAACTAAATGATAACGGATTGTGTGTCTGCATGGATTCGCAATTCACACATGCTACTGAGGTGCAGACCGAACAGCAACCGCATCCGGAGTATCATCCGCAACAACCATTTTCAGAGTCATATCCACAACAGCCGTATCAGCAACAGCCATATCCGGGACAGCATCAACAGCAGATGTACCCGGGACAGTATCCACAACAGCCACACATTAGAAAAACTCACGTAGCCTCACTAGTATTATCTGTCATTGGACTCGTGTTTTCACTTCTTTTACCTATTGTGACGTACCCTTGTTCTATAGTTGCTCTTGTTATGGCAATTAGAAAACGTGATACCCATAAAACAACGGCAGCACTTGTTATGAGCATTATTAGTCTCGTGGTTGCAATTATTAATTCAGCGCTGGGTGCTTTCATGGGTGCATCTGGAATGCTATTCTAGGCGAATATCAGTCAATGAATGCGTTAATCCCGAAAGAGTTCGAATTTCTCTTTCGGGATTATTTTTGCTATGTCTGCTGCAATCGCACAGGGAAATTGAGAAGTGAACAGAAAATACTACGAAAAATATGGCTACTGTTCTATTAGTATTAACGGAAGTGTAAGACACCTACGGCAATGGTTTTTCTTCTGCCAGGTAAATGTCATACCATTGCTGACGCGTTAACTCTACATCAGTTGCTCTTACTAGCTCTTTGAGACGTTTCACAGACGTGGTTCCAACAATTGGCTGCATTTCAGCCGGATGACGTAATAGCCATGCTAAGGCAATGGCATTCTTATTTACACCGTATTCATCTGCTAGTGTTTGCAACGTTTTATTCAATTTCGGATAGTTGGGATGGTCTAAAAAGGTTCCTTCAGCCCATGATGCTTGTAGCGGACACCATGGCTGAATGGTGATATCATTTAAATAACAATAATCTATCACACCATTATCTCTATCAACAGCTTCCGGAGCGACCATATTCATAAACATTCCTGCATCAAGTGCAGTAGAATGGATAATTGACAGTTGAATCTGATTAACGATTAAAGATGTTTTCATGTGCTTTTGCAATAGTTGCATTTGCATTGGTGTATAATTAGATACGCCAAAATGGTGAACCAGACCAGATTTTTGCAATCCATCAAATGTATCAGCAATTTCACGGGGATCGGCTAATGCGTCAGGACGATGTAACAATAAAATATCAATATAGTCAGTTTGTAAGCGCTCTAATGCTTTATCAACACTTGAAATTATATGCTCCTTCGAAGCGTCGAATCTCTTGCCGGGGGATCCGCCTGGTATAATTCCGCATTTTGTTTGAATAATCATTTTACTTCTTATATCCGGATTTCTCTTCAAAACCTCTCCGAATAAAGCCTCCGATTGTCCGCCACCATAAATATCAGCATGGTCAAAGAAGTTAACACCATTCTCTAATGCGACGAATATCAACTCTTCAAGAGCCTCAATCGTCATATCGCCAATTCTCATGCATCCTAATCCAATTCTAGCCGCTTCTAAATTTGTGTTTGGTAATGTAAAAAATTTCAATATTAACGCCTCCATTCCTTTTTATGAGATTATATATCAAGAATATAATAGTTACAATAATCTTCGCAAAAATATGTTATAATAAACAGGCAAAATTTGAATATTTGTGTAGAGGAGACTAACTCATGATACCGGAAAAATTGTCACGTGAAATAATATATGAATGTGAATGGATAAGTTTGTATGCGGATAGGGTAAGATTCCCTGATGGGCAGATTCTTGACAAGTATCATTATGCTCATTTTGATTTTGATTCAGTCGGAATAGTTATACAAAATGAAGAAGGCGAAGTACTGCTGATAAAATCAAATCGCTATATAACACAATCAGAAGAATGGGAAATTCCTGCGGGACGGGTAGATAAAGGTGAGTGCCCGGTTGAAGCAGCTTCGCGAGAAACACTAGAGGAAACAGGTTATGAAATAACTACTCCTGAATTGATTTACAGATACAATCCATCCAATGGAAGTACTGATCAGGTTTTCCTTATTTACAAAGCTGTTGCTAAAAAGAAAGTAGGTCAATTCGACACTAATGAAGTATCAGGTATTGCATGGGTCTCTAAAGACAAAGTGAAAGAAATGTTAAAACAAAACGAAATCTGTTGTGGATTTTCATTAACCGGCTTAATGTTAGTTCTTTTTTGTGAATTGTAAATTGTAAATTAGAAAGTGAACACAGACAATAACAGTTGATTGAATGGCATAATTGTGGTATTATATAGCCATATTAAGGGGGATGTACA
The DNA here is from genome assembly GCA_009785345.1 of Oscillospiraceae bacterium. Classification (GTDB taxonomy): domain Bacteria; phylum Bacillota; class Clostridia; order Oscillospirales; family Oscillospiraceae; genus WRMH01. The sequence continues at coordinate 4,145 of WQWL01000121.1, read as the reverse complement.
TATATGCCACAAATAATTCCGATAAAAGAATTAAAAAACACAAGTGAAATTTCTGAGTTATGTCGCAGTTCTGCTGAACCTATTTATATAACAAAGAATGGATATGGCGACATGGTTATAATGAGCATTGAGACTTTTGAGGAGCAAATGCTCATGTATGATATTTACAATAGACTTGATTCAGCCGAACGTGACATTACTGAGGGAAGAACAAAAAATGCTCGGGAGTCATTGCGTTCATTGAGGCAGAAGTATGGCGTATGAAGTCGGTGTATCTGAATCTGCTGAACGTGATTTAGACGAAATACTCAAATATATGGTGGATGAGCTTTCCAATCCTAAAGCTGCGGCAGACTTTGCAGACGAGTTAGATGAGCGATATGTGAAGTTGGAGGAATATCCGTTTATGTATGAGTTATCACGAAATGAGCGCTTGGCAAGACTGGGTTATCGACGCTTTGTTATGAGTAACTACGTAGCTCTTTATCTTGTGAACGAAGAAAATCAAATTGTTACCATTGCTCGCATTTTCTATGGAAAACGCGATTACGAAAAGTATATCTAACACAATCGCGTCAAATGGCGCGGTTTTGTTTTTATAAGTAACGGACAATGTGAACCTAGAAAATGCACTAAATTTTCTATACAATTCAACGATGACTAATATATAACAGTATAAATTTGAGGGAGGTTGTGCAAATGAGTAGTAATTCAAAATGTCCGGTGACAGGTAATACAGGTAGACCAGATTTCACAAAAGGCACCACAAATCGAGACTGGTGGCCAAACCAGCTTGACCTTGGCGTTTTACATCAAAATTCTTCGAAGAGTAATCCGATGGGCAAAGATTTCAATTATGCCGAAGAGTTTAAGACACTCGATCTTGAAGAAATTAAAAGAGACCTTGTTGGCGTGATGACCGATTCACAAGAATGGTGGCCGGCAGACTATGGTAATTATGGGCCTTTCTTTATTAGAATGGCATGGCATAGTGCAGGCACATATCGCGCAATGGACGGTAGGGGAGGAGCAAGGGACGGAACACAAAGATTTCCGCCACTCAACAGTTGGCCGGACAACGTAAACCTTGATAAAGCACGAAGATTACTATGGCCCGTCAAGAAGAAATACGGCAGCAAATTATCTTGGGCAGATCTAATGATTTTGGCCGGTAATACTGCAATCGAACATATGGGATGTAAGCTCCTTGGGTTTGCAGGTGGTCGTGAAGATGTATGGGAACCACAAGAAGATATCTATTGGGGTTCAGAATCAGAGTGGCTTGCTACCAGTGATAAAGCTGATAGCCGCTATTCGGGCGACAGAAAGCTCGACAGCCCACTTGCAGCGGTTCAAATGGGACTAATCTATGTTAATCCGGAAGGGCCGGATGGACAGCCAATTCCTGCTGAATCAGCAAAGGATGTCAGAGAAACATTTGCGAGAATGGCAATGAATGACGAGGAAACAGTCGCATTAATAGCCGGTGGTCATACATTTGGGAAAGCCCATGGTGCAGGATCACCGACTAATGTTGGACCGGAACCTGAAGGTGCTCCAATTGAGCAGCAGGGATTTGGATGGAAAAGTAAGTTTGGTAAGGGTAATGCCGGAGATACGATAAGCAGTGGAATAGAAGGTGCATGGAAACCAAATCCGACAACATGGGATATGGGCTATCTGAAAGTCATGCTTAAATATGAATGGGAACTTACAAAAAGTCCGGCGGGTGCATATATATGGCTTGCAAAAGATGTTGATGATGAAGATATGGTTGTTGATGCACATAATCCAACAATAAAGCATCGCCCAATGATGACCACAGCGGACTTATCAATTAAGTTTGACCCGATTTATGAAAAAATCGCCAAAGATTATCTTGCAAATCCGGAGAAATTTCACTACGCATTTGCAAAGGCGTGGTTTAAGCTCACACATAAAGACATGGGACCAGTCACATTATATTGTGGAGCGGATATACCAAAGGAACATTTCCTGTGGCAGGATATCATCCCTAAGAGTGAAGCATGTTGTTGTATTTCCGATGAGAATATTGAAAAACTAAAAGCGAAGATTGCAGATTCAGGTTTAACTGTATCAGAACTCGTCAGAACAGCATGGGCAAGTGCGTCTACATTTAGAGGTTCAGACCGAAGAGGTGGAGCAAATGGTGCACGCATAAGATTAGAACCACAAATTACTTGGGAAGTTAACGAGCCGGAGAAATTGAAGAAAGTACTAGACAAATACGAGGAAATAAGAGAAAATTGTTGTCAGTGTGACGCAAGTATCTCAATTGCGGATATTATTGTACTCGGTGGTGCTGTCGGTATCGAGCTTGCAGCGAAAAATGCAGGTTCAACAGTCAACGTACCATTTACACCGGGAAGAATGGATGCATCTCAAGAACAAACAGATGCAAAATCATTTAAATTTCTTGAGCCAATCTATGATGGTTTCAGAAATTATCAAAAACGTGTGTTTTCAACATTGCCTGAAGAATTGCTCGTTGATAAAGCACAATTGCTTACACTAACTGCACCTGAAATGACTGTACTAATTGGTGGGTTGCGAGTACTTGGTAATAACTACAAGAACTCTAAACATGGTGTACTAACAAATTCACCGGAAGCGTTGAGTAATGACTTCTTTGTGAACCTTCTGGATATGGAAACAAAATGGCTGCCTACAGATGATAATAATGTGTTTAACGGCATTGACAGAAGATCAGGCACGCAAAAATGGACGGCAACAAGGGTAGACCTTATCTTTGGGTCAAACTCACAACTCAGAGCAATCGCAGAAGTATATGCATGCGACGATGCAAAAGAAAAGTTCCTATGGGACTTTATAGCGGCATGGAACAAAGTGATGAATGCTGACAGATTTGATCTACACAGATAACATTTTTACACAAAATGACTATCTCCTGAAACCTAATGTTTTCGACTTTAGAAGTCAAGAACAAATTTGAAAACATTAGGTTCAGTAGAGTATTATATTACCAGAAAAACAGAAATACAAATATTGCCAGAGCGAATACGTAGTATAGAGCAAAGTATTTCAACTTTGCTTTTTTAACGAGAGAGAGCATGAAGTTTATTGCAAAGTAACCTGTGATTGCCGCTGTTATAAACCCTGCGCCAAGATTGAGGAAATTCAAGTCATCAAGGAAAATTCGTCCCGAAAAAACATGTCCCGCACGCATTGCAATTGCTCCAAATGCAGTTGGTATTGACATGAGGAAAGAAAACTTAGCAGCATTTTCTCTGTCAAGCCCTCTGGCTAAAGACGCAGTAATCGTGCTTCCGGATCGCGTTAGACCGGGGAAAACAGCAACAGCCTGTGCTAATCCAACCAATATTGCATCAATAATGCGTAACGACTTTATATCTCTTTCGCCTTTGGAAAATTTGTCCGAAAGTAATAACACCGCACCTGTTATTACAAAACCAATCGGCAATAAATGCACCATATGAAACATTTCTTCAATAAAATCTTGGAAAAGCAATGATACGATTATAAGCGGCAGTGTGGCAACTATGAGTAATAACGTCATTTTCTGAAATGGATTTTTTATCAAATCCCAAACATCTTTACGAAATACCCATAATAAAGGAACTAAACTTCCCATATTAAGTACAATTATAAATGTCAAATTATCCTCGCCGGTTATTCCAAATATATGGTGAAATACTAATAAATGTCCGGAACTTGATACGGGTAGAAATTCCGACAATCCTTGTATTAGCCCTAAAATTATAGCTTCAAGTAAGCTCATGCATACAACTCCATTTCATTATGTGATTTTCTCCACACACAACTATAACAGTTTCTTCTATTATGTCAATAAAAACCGTATGTTATGAAAAGTATACTGCTTCATGAAATGGTCATAAGTTTGAATTTATTCAAACTTAATAATGTGCCAATTTGCTCTCCCACAGGAAACCGCAAATTAATGCACGAAATGACCATTTCCTATTCATGGTTATTTTGTAGTCTAGTGGTTTGTGCCATCAAAAAGTTGTGTGATATTTTTGTGTATATTTTTACAAGACAAGGCGTGAGGAGGGCGAATACCCATCGGTATTTAACTGACGAACAACGCAGTATTGTGAAAATATACACGGAAATATGCAACT
>WQWL01000120.1 GCA_009785345.1 Oscillospiraceae bacterium | reverse complement strand
TGTGTATATTTTTACAAGACAAGGCGTGAGGAGGGCGAATACCCATCGGTATTTAACTGACGAACAACGCAGTATTGTGAAAATATACACGGAAATATGCAACTTTTGGGTGACACAGACCACAGTCCATTTCAGATCGAAATGAACCAGGCTGATGAAGGGATATCTATTGTTGCTGAAAGTCGTGAAGAGTACAAAGAGTGATCTAGTATCTCCATACGTAAATTAGAGAAGATTTTACTGAAGTTAGATAACATAAAGCCTGAAGTTGCAATAACTTTAGGCTTTTTTGGTCGGAGTGATATAAAATACGTACTATGAAAATTACTGACTCGTCACTCTAACGGGCAAATGAAGTGGCGTTTATGTTTCTATAACACCCATAACGGAAAGGGAAGCCCGTACTTACAGAGTCATGTTGAAAAACATGTGCCATTCTTGAAAGTTCTAGTAAGCTTTACTTACATCAAACATTTCGTCTCGTTTTATTTTTTCATCTATTCTGAGTTGTATATATTTGCTCATATACTCATAAAAAGATGTGGCAAGTTGCAAAGCCTCTTCTGCATCTTTTTGCACTATCTCAAGAAAGTCATCATAATCGCCACCGGTACGAAGTGTTTCAGTAATTTTTATAGTGTTGGATAAACTGCGGTCGTGAATATTAGTTTTAAGGAACTCTTTTCGATAATATCCTAATGTCTCACCGTGTGATGAAAACTCTCTATTATCGAGGGCTAGTACTGAGCGAATAGAGTGGTACACAGCATAGTATGCTCTATTGCAAGCGTCTTCATACATTTCCTCGCCATACAATACGTTTGCAGCTTTAAGCTTTCTCAATGCGTGCTCTATTCGATTTATGGAAACGTCGTTTAATGATTGAGGTTGCACGTCATGCATAGAAGCTGATACCATCCTTTCTTATATTGTTGTAATACAGATTTGTGGGGGAATCAAATACATTTTGGTTCTGCACAAACGCAGAGATATATACCTCATAGTTATATTTCGAATCAATATCACATGCAATGTTGCAAATTTTTGTTTTATTATTTTTAGCAATATTGTTATCCCCGTTTACTAGAACCATTACGTCTATGTCAGAGGATTGCTGATAATCGCCTCGTGCATATGAGCCGTATAGAATGACATCAACAAGATTATTTCCTAATAATTGCTTACAAGATTCAGTAAAATCGTACATGACATCGTTTACAATACTTTTTTCATTTACAGACATATGCACCAACCCCTTTAGACCTGAATATGTGCTAATAGTATAAACTAGTTTACTTAACATAAACAATTATATCAAACTGTAGGTTGAAATACTATAACAATTCCTCATATACAACTACATTAATGTGTAACTTCGGCGCACCTGCATCGATCAGGCTCAATATTTCGACGCCAAGATGCTCCACTCGCCATCTCATAAAATCAACTTTTGCTTTGTTTGTTGTACCGTATATTAGTTTCATACAATCTCCTGCTCAGCGAGAAATGTCGTCACGATAAACTTTTTTGTGAATACGCATTCACTATACCAAACTGAAAACGGAATTTCCACCTATTTGATACAAAGATTTCTAAGTGTGGAAACCAGACACATATATCTCCAACAGAACATAATGTATAGCGAAATTGCGAGAAACACCAGGCAAAATTTAATAACATTGTCGTTTCTGAACCTGTCCATCCTGCTAGAAAAATAAATGATGTAACTGATCAACAGGCAAATCTTGCAAAAAACACCTTTTCAGGTGTAGTGACAGGGGTTAAAAAGTACTATAATTTAATCACAAGAAAAAGATATAAAACGAAATTGTAGCAACGGGAGAGCAAAATTATGCAGGAAATAATAATTGATGAGGAGTTTAAACGCATTTTGCCAAAACTCGATGAACGAACATACGCAGACCTCGAAGACAACATACTTGAATATGGTTGCCGCGAGCCACTTATACTGTGGAACGGAATACTAATCGACGGCCATAACAGGTATAGCATATTGCAAAAGCACGACTTGCCGATTAAGACCATAGATATGGAGTTTGATTCAAGAGAGAAAGTGCTGATTTGGATCATCTCAACACAGGTATCACGGCGTAATCTTAATCCATTGCAATTGAGCTATTATCGCGGATTGCATTATAATACGGAAAAACAAATTGTTAGGAATGCGAACGGAAAGAATCAATATAATGAGGTTACCGCTCAAAATGAGCGGAAAGCTCAAGAAGATGACTTTAATAAACACGGAAGAACAGCAGGTCATCTTGCAGAGCAATATAATGTATCACCGGTCACGATAAGGCGCGATGCCCAACTCGCCAATGCCATAAATGCAATCGGTGAAGTATCCCCAGATGTAAAAATGGATATCCTCTCAGGTAAAACTCATGTTACCAGAAAGCAACTACACGAACTCACAAATGGCACAGATGATGATGTATCAAATATTGTAGATAAAATAGTTGATGGAACATTTGAGAGTGGGAAGCCCGGAGTCGGGAGCGGGTCAGGATCAGATGAGATGCACTCGTGGGAAAAGCAATTTAGTAAAATGACAAATGAGTTTCGCAAAATTCTGAGAGATCACGAAAAAACCGAGAACACAGAATCTGCGCGCTCGGCTTTAAGAAAATATATTGAAATGCTGGAAAAGTTTTATCAGAGCATGTAGAGTGCGTAAGAAACATATCGCATTGGATTCACTTTGGACTTTGAAACTGATACGATTAATGTAATACTAATTCGTCCGCGAGGAGATTTTTACAAGCATCTTTATTAACAGGGGGAGAGAAAAATGGAATCCAAATTAAAAACATTTCCTCCTTGACCTTTTCATTCGTATACACTATTATAATTACGAAGTATAAAGACGATGGGTGGTTATTATTAATGAGTTCAACAGAAAAGGTTCTTGAGCTTTTAGGCCAACAAGGTGGTTATCTTACGTCAACCCGCGCACGTGAAAGCAAAATTGATAATAAAACGTTACAACGAATGACAAATCGTAACCAAATTGAACGTGTTGCACACGGTCTCTACGTCGATGTAAATATTATGCCGGACCGATTTTATATCGCACAGTATCGTTGCCCTAAAGGTGTTTTTTCACATGATACAGCTTTGTTTCTACACGATCTAAGCGATCGCGATCCACTTCGATTGACGATGACAATACCATCAGGATGGAACTCACAACTATTGACTGATGCTAATATGATTTTCTTTTATTGCGAACCAAAACGCATACTACTTGGTGCTCGTGAAATAGAAACAACGTCTGGAGTCAGAGTAAATGTTTACGATGTCGAACGGACTCTTTGTGACTGTTTGAAGAACATTGATAAGCTAGATAGAGATTTGGTTCTTACAGCACTGAAACGATATGCAAGCGGAAACAATCGAGATAACGCAAAGTTATTAGAGTATGCGAATTCAATGAAAATCCGAGATATTGTATACAGGTATTTAGAGGTGTTGGAATGAAATTTACGAGTGCAAAACAATTGAAAGATTGGATAAATAATAAATCAAAGAGTACCGGCGCTCCTGCGAATGTATTGCTGCAATCATATATGATGGAGCGTCTGTTGGAAAGAATTTCCATTTCTAAATACAAGGATAACTTTATACTCAAAGGCGGCTTCCTCATTGCATCTATGATTGGTATTGACAAGCGTACCACAAAGGACATAGACACAACTGTAAAAGGTTTATCCATCAACCAACATGAGGTGGAAAGAATCATAAACGAAATTATATCAGTCTTTCTCGAAGATGGAGCTTCGTTCGAAATAACAGGTATTGCAAATATTCGAGAAACCGGAAAGTATGATGATTTTCGCATTTCTTTGAAAGCTTCAATTTTCACGATTTGGGTACATATGAAACTCGATATAACCATTGGTGACTCGGTCATCCCACGCGAAATCGAGTACCAATATAAATTGCTTTTTGAAGATAGAGCAATTCCTGTAATGGCATATAACATTTACACCATACTAGCAGAAAAAATCGAGACAATACTGTCTCGCAATGTTGCGAATTCACGCGGTCGCGATTTTTACGATACTTATATTCTGCTGACGATGCATCGAACAACTTTATCACGCATTACTCTGCGTGATGCAATCCGCATTAAAGCCGAGGAGCGCAATAGTTATGATCACATTATAGATGCTTCAAAGCTTTTGAAAGATATTTCTGAAAGTCCGGAAATCGCAAAAACGTGGGCAGGATATGCCAGAGATTATCCATATGCTGAGAATATTCATCTGCAAGACATTATTTCCACTATATCATGGGTATTTGAAAACCAACCTGATTAAAATGGGGAGTAGTTATCTTACTATGAGCAAATTTCAATAAGCGTCTTTATTTCAACTTATAACGACCGAAAACAGGAAATAGTACAGCAAGGTTGAGCATAATTTTTCGTATTCGTACAAATTTCGTACATTCGTGATTACCACTAAAACAAAAAGCCTGTAGTTACAATAACTTCAGGCTTTTTTGGTCGGAGTGACAAGACTTGAACTTGCGACCTCTTGACCCCCAGTCAAGCACGCTACCAACTGCGCCACACCCCGATGCGAAGAATATTCTAACATAGTACAGGTATCATTACAAGCACTTTACCCCATTTTTGCCACATCCGGTGCATTATTTGAAAAATACTCGCGTGCCGCATCGCAGTCAGCATGAATCTGTGCTTTCAGTTCATTTACATTATTGAACTTAGTTTCAGGGCGAATACGTTTGTAAAACTCGACGCGGACTTGATGACCGTACAGATTTCTTTGAAAGTCCAGAATATGTGTTTCCGCTGTAACCTGACCGGAATCATCAACTGTTGGGCGTACACCGATATTTGTGACACCGATATTTTCAGAACCGTCATCCAGGTATACTTTAGTTACATAAACACCAAAAGAGGGGATTAGTACGCCTGAAGCAAAGCGCATATTTATTGTAGGGGCATCAAGAGTTCTGCCAAGCTTATAACCGTAGCGGACGACATCTGTAAGCACATGAGGGTGTCCCAGAAAATGATTGGCACGCTCCATATCTCCGGTTTTCAGCAACTCGCGTATATATGTTGAGCTACTGCTGATACCATCAAATTGCACATTAGAAATGATATCGCATCCAATTCCGATTTCACTACACTTATCAGACAACATCTTACCACTACCCTCTGCTCCAAAACCAAACTTGAAGTCAAAACCGGCCACAAGATGCCTTGCACCAAATTCTTCTACGAGATGGTCGATAAACTTACTCCATGACATGGAGACAGTGTCTTTATCAAAATGCAAGAAGATGATATCATCAATACCAAAGACACGACGAATCAGTCCGGCTCTATCTTCCGGCGAATTGATTAGCGGTACAACTCTGTCATCTACAAGACTTCGTGGGTGTGAATCGAACGTTATAACAGATGGAACGAGTTTAGTATCATCGCCAATCTCAATGACACGCTTCATAAGCGCAGCATGTCCGATATGTATTCCATCAAAGTACCCGAGTGCAATCACTCGCTTTTTTTGTATCATTTATAACGATGACCATGCCTTTCAGTAATCTACATACACAAAACGACCACAAAAGGGATGGTCATTTCGTGCATCACTTGTGCTCCTATATGGGCACAAGTGGCACATTCTTTTGTTAGTTTGAATTCATTCAAACTATTACCTAAAAGAAACTTTTTATAGTTTTAATCTTATTATTTTTCATTTCACCAAGTAGTAAAAACTCGCCATTTGGCGCGTAGACTCTATAACGACCGTCTTTGTTGTCTCCTTGAGCCAATACCATTGCACCATTTTTTGCTTTTCGACTTTCGAGTTCATTGATAGAAATTTTCGGATAATTCGAGAATATACTATCGACGGTGAAAAGAAAATTTTCAGTAAAATTATCATTTGATGCTGTGTCGAGAGCATCAAGGATTGTATCGAGTGAGTGCGACATTTCTATAGTATACACTCCGGCTCTTGTTCTTTGAAGTGCGGACAAAGTTCCACCACAGCCAAGTGCGGCTCCTATGTCATGACAAAGAGTACGGATATATGTGCCTTTAGAACACTCCACTTGAAGTGTATATGTGTGCTCACACTTCTGTCCGTCTAGTTTAGATGATTCTGAATTGCTCAACAATTCCAATTTAGAAATAGTGATATCTCTTGCTTCACGTGGGATATCTATGCCTTTGCGTGCTAGTTCGTATAACTTTTTGCCATCTTTTTTTACGGCAGAATACATTGGCGGTATTTGCTTTTGTGCCCCTCGAAAGCGGGGGAGAACTGTACATAATTCTTCATATGTTGTACGGACTTCATTTTCAGCCAGCACATTACCTGTAATATCTTGCGTATCTGTGACAACACCTAGCTTTAATTCAGCAATGTATTCTTTTTCTGCATTTTCGCAAAACTCTGCTGCACGTGTTGCACGACCTATAAAAACAGGCAACACCCCTGTTGCCATAGGATCAAGTGTGCCACTATGTCCGATACGCTTTTGTTTTAGTGCACCGCGAAGTTTTGCAATCACATCATGTGATGTCCAACCGGCAGGCTTATCTACAATTAAAATACCGTTATACAACTATTTCAGCTCCATAATGTTTTCTATAAGCTCTTTCAAAAGCTCTTTTATTTCCGGTATTGGCTTATTAATGATACAACCTGCGGCTGCATCATGACCGCCTCCGCCAAAGTGCTCACATATTTGCCTTGCACTATATGGAGGATTTGTTCTTACCGAAAGCTTACATTTATTTGTTGATGATAATTCGCGAATTATTATGCCAATAGAAACGCCTTCAATAGAGCAGGGGATAGCAGCGATATCATCTAAATCATCTTCACTTGCACCCGATGCTGCGAGCATATCTCTTGTTATAGACGCAATTGCAACTTTATCGTCAAAAGAAAACTCAAGCCCGGAAAGCAACATGCCCTCAACTTTAATGCGGCTTCGTGTTTTTGTTCTAAAAAGTACTTTATTAAGTTTTTTACTGGGTGCACCAGCTTCAATAAGCTGTGAAGCTACAGACAATGTATTTGCGGTTGTGTTATTGAATGAAAAGCAACCTGTATCTGTTGATAATGCAATATATAATCGCTCCGCAGTTTCGGGACTTATATGATTCGTCATTTTCATAATAATATCAAAAACAACTTCACCGCAGGACGCATGCTTGGCGTTTAAGCATGTGTGTTCTGCATAGAAAGTATTTGACGGATGATGATCGATGCTCAAAGAAATGCGATTCAAATATTCAGCTGCATTAGGTGGAAACAAGTCAACTGTAGCAGTATCGACAGAAATTATATGCTCAGGTTCAAAGTCATCGGGAGCGATATATGGTTCAATGCAGTGAATATAGCGTGGAGTAGCTCCAGGATTGCACAAAACATACGCAGTTTTCCCCAGCTCTCGCAAACATTGAGCCAATGCTCCACCGGAACCGAGTGTATCGCCGTCCGGTCTTCTATGTGTAAGAACGAGAAAATCATCTCGTTCTTTAAGCCACGTTGCAGTTTGATCAATTGTTAAAAGCTCACTCATAGCATACTATTACTTTCTATGGAAAATTTTCTATCCGTCATTCCGGGCTTGAGCCGGGATCCACTGAATTAAAGCGCATTTATGGGGATCGCGGATCAAGTAGAGGTCGCTGACAAAATCCCATTTGTCATCCCGGGCTTGACCCGGGATCTATTACAAAGCTTGCTTCTATCAGATTGCGGCTCGGAGGCCGCAATGACGATAGGTAAAAATATGCACTTTGTCAGCGACCTCGATCAAGTACGCAATGACGAGGTACAACCTCTTGCATCCATTGGAAGTCGTCCTCTACGAATCATGTTCTTTATCATCGTGTGAAATATCAAGTGTACTCAAAATTGAAGTTATGTTCGCACCACGCTCGAGAGAACCATCCAGCTCAAAGATAAGTTGTGGAGTATGGCGCAAGTTTAATGCACGTCCTAATTCATAGCGTAAATGCCCTGATGCTGATTTTAAGCCAGCTAAGAAATCTTTCTTAGACTTCAGATCATAAACGCTCAAATACACCTTTGACTGACTAAGATCTCCTGTAGTTTCGACTGATACAATGCTTATCATGCCTTGATTAACACGAGGATCTTTAATATTACGCAAGAGTGCAGATAGTTCGCGATGAATATCTTCATTTATACGAAGTACTGATTTTGAAGCCATTATGATTATATCTCCTAAATTTTGAACGTGATTTTTATGTTTCTTTGTCAATCAGATGTTTTCCTGTAGGGGCGACTGTCCTCAGTCGCCCGTTGTTCGTGTGCTGATTGTTTTAGCGGGCGATCGAGGACGATTGCCCCTACAGATGTATTGTCATTGATTTCCTAAACGTGTGGGATTTCTTCCATTGCGAAACATTCGATGATATCGCCTAGTTTTATATCGTTGAACTTTTCAAGAGCAATACCACACTCGTAGTTTGTTGCAACTTCTCTGACATCATCTTTGAAACGACGTAACGATGCAATATCACCTTCATGAACGACTATGCCATCTCTTACAACACGCGCTTGTGAATTTCTTAGCATCTTACCATCTTGTACATAACTACCGCAGATAGTACCAATAGCTGAAGACTTATATATTTCTCTAACTTCTGCATGGCCATAAACGACTTCTTGATATTTTGGTGCGAGCATGCCCTTC
>WQWL01000119.1 GCA_009785345.1 Oscillospiraceae bacterium | reverse complement strand
GCCGTAATCAAGCGGTATGTCGCGGATTTTTCGCGTATGTAGGGCGGTGAGACCCGTTCTAGCGAAAAATTCGGGACATATTGCTTGATGGAGGCGGATGTTATGCATAGTCTGACTTGTAACCTTTACTTTTGGGGATTATCATACATCAGTCCATTTTTCTTGTATTATTTGAATTTGATATGCTATAATGACAAAAAGATTTGTTGCAATTTTCGCCTAATTTCAATGTGTAAAGGAATGCATTTATATGCATCGCTCCTTACTTTCTTTAGCAAAGAAGGTAATCCCGCGGACCGGATGATTTGGAACTCAAATGTTGCAGGAATTCTTAAGTTGTTGATATTATTTAGAAAGGGGGATACACCAAGTAGTCATAACTGTGAAATAACTGTTTTCGCAGGAAGTCATAAATATGCCCGCGAGCGCAAACCACGACCTCGGAACAAATAACTTTGTAAAATAATTTTTGGAGGCTATGTTTTTATGAGAAAAAAACTACTCGCAATTATCCTTGCATTAGTAATGTTGATGTCCTTGGTGTCCGTCGCAACATCAGCATATGATGAACCTGAGCAGTTGATACAAGCGACAGCAAGCGCAGACTCGCACGTTGACACAACTATCTACATAAGCACCGACAGAATCGTTATTGGCGATGACCATACATTTTATGGAATGGGATTCCAATGGGACCCCAGCGATATCTTCGATTACACTGACGAACAGTGGGCAAACTTTATAAGAATAGCTGATTTTAACAGCCCGAACATAATGCGCGTCATGCTTCATGATGTGGACTCCTATGCTCTGGGTTTTGTTGATTTTGACCCTGAGATACATCCTGCCCATTATGAACAAAGATATCGTGTTGGCACAAACACAGGTACTGTGACGAGAATACCTGTTTACGACTGGGACAGCGTATTAATGCAACGTCTTTACAAAATACTTGATTTTGCAGAAGAACGTGGAATACCAATCATGTTGGGTGAGTGGGCTTCGGCTCATGATAGAGGCTTGCTCTGGTTCGATCATCTTGGTAGAACCCTCAGTTGGCAAAACCCGTTGTGGCATGTCATGATAGTGGACAAACTTGAACATTTAATTGGTGAAAGAGGTTACACAGTCATTAGATATTACAACATGATTAATGAACCTAATTACAATCGCCAAAATCCTCAAAACACTCGTGAAAACTGGGCCGATGGCATTGTAAGCCTAAGAGGGCTTATGGATGAAAGTCCGGTAGAAGGCGTACGCAATGTAGGTATTGCAGGGCCCGATGTTTTTGCCGGTTGGGATGCCTGGCTCGACACATCGCTTAGCATACATGAAACCCATGCTCATTATGAAATACACTGGTATGCTACCGGTGATGCAGTTAGAAGCGGCATGGTCGAGCAAACCATGAGGGAGTTCAGAGAAAGGGTGTTTAATGAAGATCCCCTCGGTAGATATAAAGGACTGGGAATGGGAGAACTCGGTATGAGTGATGGTCGGACAAACGGAGACCAACAGCTCAGGACACGTGAGTTCTGCTACGGCATCGACATGTTCGACTATGCGGTTCAGTTGATGCGTGCAGGTTCTAAGTATGGTATAGCCTGGTCATTTGAGGACAGTATGCACGTTCAGATGGACGACATCATTAACAACGGTCAATTCAGACCAGGTAACAGTAATCAATTAAGAGATATATACGCTTGGTTTAATGACCCTGCAAATGCAGACGCATATCGTGTACACACACCGAGTGGTGATCTTGGTATTGATAATAACGTAAAGATTTGGGGCTTCTGGAACGAGCTTGCCGAAGTAATGTGGGAACAAAACGGTGGCGTTGTAAGAAACAATGTTTTACCAACTGACCAAAACCTTCGCCCGTGGTACTACACATGGTCGATGGTGAGCCGTTATTTCCCTGCAGGTTCTTACATCGTTGAGGCTTCTATCAGCGGTATTGACGGCGTACGTGCCACGACTGCTCTAGTTAACTCGCAAGATAATGTACATGACATAAGTATTGCGTTGGTCAATAATTCATTTGAAGACAGAGTTGTGGAACTCGTTGTTCCCAATGCCGATGAGCTTGCAGATCTTAACAAGTTCTTCTACTTTGACGGATTGATTGGCGGGCAACCTCGTCCTGTAAATGAACTAGGTGAACTTCTAGTATTTGACACATTAACTGATGTAAATTTGGCAGAAGGTTTCACAGTTGAAATCCCGGCACAAACTGCGATGGTCTTTACGACCCTTGGACGTGATATGGAAAGTAATCCTATCGCCTTTGCCACAGGTCGGGAGCCAGCTCCTGCAAATGTTGTAGTTGAATCACTCAGCGGAACATCAATAGGCTTTATGGGAATGGATACCAGATTCAGAGCTTTGGTATTTCCTCTAGGTGCTTCACAAGAAGTCACTTGGGAAGTCGGCGATTTCTTTGGTAATCCTTTACCCGAAGGTTCGGCAACTATCGATGCGAACGGTGTTCTGATTTCGGAAAGACCAGGTACCTTCAGAGTGACTGCAAGGTCGGCTGTAGATCCGACGCTGTCCGGCTTCTTCCATGTCACTATGGCGGTTATGATCAGTCCACTTATTGATGAACTTCAAGACATCACATCTACAAGTACTGTGGGAAGATATGTAAACTTATCTTATGACTCCACACCAGCCAATTTCGGTGGTCGCCCGACACTCAATAACGGAGGTGCAGACGGGCACGTAACATACACTGTCAGAAATGCTTTAAACTTTGAAATAAGATCATGGGTAAGAAACTCAACTGCTACCGGGCAAGGAGCGGCGCTCTGGAATAGAATGACAGAAGTATATGGCTCGGTAGATGGTAATACATGGACAAGAGTCATAGCTCCCGGCACACAGCAACAAGTACCTGGTGTTGGAGGTTGGCGATTAGTCACATACAGACCTGCTGATGTTGAAGCGTTCGTCGCACAAGGTTTCAACTTTATCCGTGTATATCAGAGAGCGCTCGGTGGAACCGTACCTACTTACGAGCCTCAATACGGAGGAGCAACTATATGGTTTGATGCTACTTTCGATGGGGTGACAGGAGTTAATGTTGCACAAAGCAGATTTATAGCTGCTGTCGGCGATACCATCAATTTTACAGCAAATGTTGAGAAAACAGGAGATCCGGCAACGGGAGTATCGTGGCAAGTTCTTGAAATGGACGGAAGTCCGACAACCAGAGCTTCAATAACCACTTCAGATACAGGTGCTGCAACAATCACGGCTAATCAGCCCGGAACAGTGCTGGTCATGGCTACGTCACTGGATGATCCAACCATTCAAGGGTTTGCACAAGTTGCAATTGGTAGCACATATTTCGTTGACAACATTGAAGACTTTACAAGAATGTTCTCTTTTGATGATTTCGTAATAAATAGAGGCAATTTGGATGAAGTGAATGATCCGAACAAGATACAACGAGTCAATCCTGGACCACAAGGCATCACCTACAGCCTACCCGGAATCACCGGTTTCTCTGCTGATGTGTACATGAGTGGCGCTGGCGTTGTGTTGGATATTTTAACCTCATCAAATGGAGCGCGCTTCACATCTTTGGGGGCGCGTAGTATAAGGTCAATGGATCAGAGTCTTGCAGTGGGCGCGGCGTGGGAAACCCATTTGGTAACTAATGTCTTACCAATCCCAGAAGGAACTAATTTCATAAGACTCGTTGTTGATTCTCCGGAAATGCACAGACCACGTATCGGCAAAGTTGAGATAGTGTTCGATGAGAACGCACCAAATGACTTGTTAGGATTAAATATTAATCCGCCTAGCCCACTTGTAATGCAAGGGGAAACACTTCAATTCACTGCAGGAAAAGCTCCTGCTACCTCTCCGGCTGTTATTAATTGGAGTACAAGCAACAGCGATATTGCTACAGTCAATGAAAACGGCTTGCTGACGGCAGTTGCAGTAGGTTCAGTGAGAGTTACTGCAAGAGAACAAGGCGGAACAATTTCTGCGTCTACTATTGTTACTGTTACACCTATCGACTATGCAAGAGGAAGATCAGGACCGGCTCCGATGCTACGCATCTGGCTTCCGAATGAAGGAGGTAATCATACAGGAGCTCCTCAAGGCACTGGAAATGGTCAATGGCCGAATGATACACGCATAGCATTAACGGATGGCGATCATAACACTAGACTTGAGCGTCACTGGCAGGGTGGTCAGAACACAGGAACAATCAACAGGCAAAGATTTGTTTTGGATATGCAAGATCCCGTTACCGGAATAACACCATACTATGATACCGTAAGGATATTCTGGGAAGGTGGCGGTTATCCAAGAGATTTCGATGTTGAGTCGATAAACGTCAACCCTGGAAATGCCACAACAAAAGCTGAGTTTACGACCCATGCCGAGATAAGAGGCAAAGCTACGGGCTTGGGTAATCATTGGGATACAATTACCTTTGATGAACCAACAAACAATCGTTGGCTTGCACTGTATATGATAGTAGTAGGTAGCGGCCAGAATCACGGAGGTTGGGGTGGCTACTCTATGTGGGCACTTGAGGTGCATAATAACGCCGGAGTCGTATATATTTGCGGATGCTTGCATGTTGATCGTGTTATCATACAACAGCCAACCTGCACTGTAGAAGGGAAATGGGAAGACCGTTGCAGAGATTGTGACGAGTTGCATGGGCATGGTATAGCTGGCGTGATTGATTGCGTACCGGGAGAGCGTATTACAGTTCTCTACCCGACTTATACAGAACCGGGTAGATGGGAGCAAGTTTGTACAATATGTGGAGAGCTTTATGCAACCGGAGAGATCGATGCTCTTGGTAGACCCACGACGGAGTTTACTGGAACCAATCCGAACCATGTAAAAGCGCTTCTACAAGATGGAGATGCTATAATTCAAACTCGAAGCAATTTGGGCATATTTGTACAGCATAGTCCGTTCATAGTGCCTGCAGGCAGAACATTGTATGTAGA
Organism: Oscillospiraceae bacterium; assembly: GCA_009785345.1. GTDB lineage: Bacteria > Bacillota > Clostridia > Oscillospirales > Oscillospiraceae > WRMH01. The sequence continues at coordinate 3,895 of WQWL01000119.1, read as the reverse complement.
AACCACCCTAAATATACAACGTGATGCCGAACTAGTTATAAAAGGCACTGTAGTGGTACTTCCTGGCGGAAGAATAAATAACCAAGGCAGTCCAAATGGAGGTGGGACAATCACCATTGCTGAAGGCGGCACACTGCTGAATGACGGTTGGGTTGAGAACGTATCAAACTCTGCGATGTCTAACTATGGTATGATAACCAACAACGGAAGGTTTGAGGTGCGCACAGGAGTAGCGTTCCTGAGAGGCGATGTTGCTGGAAGCACCCCAATCAATGACAGAACTCGATAACCGTTCGCATTTCAAGTTTTTGAATGAAAGAAGTGCGATTACGATGGTTCTACCAGCGTGAATAAGCAAAAAGTTGAACATCCCGATTGGTTGTACTGATCGGGGTGTTCGGCTTACAATTATTAATCATACTGATCACTGATAGAAAGCTTTGATATATTTGTGAGATTATATGTTTTTAGTCGGTGATTAGTATCAATAGCTCGCAAAGATTCAATGGTTTCTGTTAGTGATTAATATCAGTATCCTTTTTCCTCACAGTGATCATTATTCGTATCAGATAATCATTATCATTTATTGCACAGATTTCATTGAGGGGGTATTCTTCGTATGCATTACCACAAATTTCATAATCATTTTCAATGATGAACTCTTCAAGTCTTTCGTAGAGTTCATTATTTGGTTTATACCCACCACGCGTATATCCAATGGCGTAGAGCGCTGCGGGTCTTCTGTCGTATCCATCTGGATTATAAAAATAATATCTTTCTGGATTGTTCCAATCTCTCTTAATAAGTTGATCTTGTGAGTACATAGCCCATACAGGGTAGTTCAAATCAATATTAGGATATTTTTGAGCTATGTCGTGATAAAATGAAAGTAATGCATCGTAATCGGTTCTACTACGGCTATAATCGTTTATTTCTCCCAGAATAATCGCTTCTGCAGGTAGATGCTTTACGGTAATCACGCTTTCATCGATGCCAGACACAGATGTAATTGCTTTTTTTAACGTCAATAGCAACTTGCGCGCATTGACCCATTCGCTGATTTTATTGTCAATTTCTTCAATTTGACGCTCAAATACAGTATTGGCAAGTTCAGGTGTTCGATGATCTTTCAACCTCATTATTTCATCAAGCGACATACCTAATTGTTGAAATGTACGGATAACATTAACAATAGGAAGTTGGTTGCCGGAATAATAACGATAATTATTATCACCTCTTAAAACTGGAGAAAGCAATCCAATTCTGTCATAATGGAGCAGCGTATCTCGTGTTGTACGAGAGAATTCAGCGAAGTCGCTAATCGAAAGAAGACCGGTTCTATGCATAATCATGCCCTTTCTTTGTTCATTAAATAGTATAATATAAGCTCAATATATCGCAAACTATTGCCAAACACAACAGTTGCACAATTCGAATTCGCCTGAAAACCAATAGATGATTGTATATATTGCTGATTTGTGAATAGTATAATGTTGATAATAATGTGAAATTCGACACGTACATTACTATTGACTCGCGGGTTACACAATAGTATATATTGTGTAATAGAAATGTTGATTTTCAAAGTGGAAAAAATTAACGATGCAAGAAATACTCGCTATAAAAACTTTAAAACGATATTTTGTTCACGCTAATAATTCTCTTTAACATCAACATTACTAAAATATAAATGCAAACCCATCATGTATTTTATTGATTGTTCTTTTGTAACTATGATATAATAATGAAGGAATATGCAAATTCAAATGTGAGGTTGTATAGATATGCCTACGATTAGACCAATATCAGATTTAAGAAATAGTTCAAATGAAATAAGTGAGTATTGCAGAACATCGCGCGAACCCGTTTTCATTACAAAAAATGGAGTGGGTGACATGGTTGTGTTGAGCATTGAAACTTATGAAAGACAGCAGGCGCAAATTGAACTTTATGCAAAACTCGCTGAGGCAGAAGCTGAAGTTGTTTCGGGTTCTGATAGTGTAGAGCTGTTCGAATTCATTGAAAATCAGAGGGCCAGCGAAAATGGGTGAGTATAATGTAAGGATTTATCCAGCAGGGCAAAATGATTTACTGGAAGCTATCGAGCGAATTAAGTTATTGCCAGCTGATGAAGCGGCGCGACAGCTCAATAATATTGAAGAGAAACTCGCGATTTTGAAAACTGCACCTGAAACTTGTTTATCTGCAAGAGATTCGCAGCTACGGGTACGTGGTTATAAGATGCTTGCAATTGATGATTATATATACTTCTTTATGATTAAGGGTAGAACAGTAGAAGTGCGCAGAATTATTTATGCGAGTGCTTTGCACGCAAAGTAAGCGGCTACTTACCAACACAAAAACGTTCAAATATGCGTGAGATAATATCCTCGCACATATTCTTTCCGGTTACTTCACCAATTGCGTTCATTGCGGCTTCTATATCTATAAGGATAACATCGGGTGTGATTGCATCAATAAGAGCTGTTGACGCAGAGCGAATACTTGCTAATGCAACAGATATAGCTTCCGCTTGACGAGTATTTGTGATGAGTTCGCCGGTTGGTGATGCGTTAAATTCAGGGAAAATATCCACTATCTTTTCGCTTAATATGTTAAGACCTTTGCCATGAAGGGCGGAGATTGTGCAGAACTCAATATTGAGTTCTGCAATTTTATTTTGATTCAATGCAGTTGGCAAATCAGATTTGTTAATAACTGCAATCTTTGGGATATTCGTTGGTATTGAATCTAGTGCATCAATGTCCTCTTTTGTCAGGGGCTCTGAACCATCAAGCACAAGTATAACAAGTCCGGCTGCATTTATTGCTGTAAGCGATCTGTCGATGCCTAGAATTTCAACTTCATCACTTGTTTCTCTCAGTCCTGCTGTATCAATAAGGCGCAATAGGATATTTCCTATGAGAACTTTTTCCTCTATAGTATCTCTTGTTGTGCCGGCAATATCTGTGACAATGGCTCTGTCATACCCAAGTAGAGCATTGAGTAGCGATGACTTGCCGGTATTTGGGCGTCCGATAATCGCTGTTGGTACTCCATCACGTAAAACTTTACTGCGCTTGTGAGTTTCAAGCATTCTGCCTAGCTCATCGTCTATACCATATAGTATGGAAAGATAATTTTGAATATTGAACTCATCTATATCCTCGTCCGGATAGTCTATAACTGCGTGGAAATGTGCAATGATATCTGTGAGTTTGTTATAAACCGAGTCCATCTTCAAACCTATTGCTCCGCGCAATTGACCTGCTGCATTTCGCGAAGCAGCGGGAGTTTCAGCTTCAATTATATCAATAACAGCCTCAGCCTGTGTCAAGTCCATGCGACCATTGAGAAATGCTCGTTTTGTGAACTCACCGGGCAAGGCTTGACGCACACCTTGTGTAAATAAAAGACGCATAACTTCGGAAAGAACAACAGGTGAGCCGTGACAATGGAGTTCAACAGTATCCTCGCCGGTATAGGAAGCAGGAGCTCGTGAAATCATGCAAAGGCAGAAATCTATCGTTGTGTGATGTGAGTGTGGTGCAGATGTAGATGAACTGTCAAGGATTTCACCATAATACATATGTCGATTTTCGGCATCCAAAAGACTTATGCCATTTGCAGCTCGAAAAATACTATTTGCCGCAACTATCGCATTGCTGCCACTTATTCGAATAATACCAATTGCAGAAACCGTATTCCCGGTAGCAATAGCAGCTATAGTGTCCGTCAAATAAATGTCCTCCACTCTCGTTATAGTTCTACTCGTAGGGGCGGTTGTGGACAACCGCCCAATGCAAGCAACTTAAGGTTATCCGTAGCATAAAGGCTCAAATCATCCGACCCGCGGGGCCACCTTCTTTGCTAAAGAAGGCAAGGAACGATACAT
>WQWL01000118.1 GCA_009785345.1 Oscillospiraceae bacterium | reverse complement strand
TCTTGAATATCCCGTGCAATACAGTCTAGATTATAAAGCTCTGCACAGCTAATCGAGCAAATGGCTGCGATGTCACGCCTGCCTGACTCTGACACCAATTCCGCTGCTGCTGCTGTGTTTTCGCAACGTGATATTTTCATATTAGGACCAAGCTGCTCGATGAATCCTGCACACTGTGCTATGGCTTGCTCGTGAGAAAACACTTCGCGAACATCTTCTAATTTCACGCCTTTTGGCACTAAGAGGTTATGATCAATCTTAAGTCTAAGACTTCGGACAATTTTGAAGTTACGACTTTGCATGAGACTGTAGATTTTTGTTACAGATCCTGCTGTGCTATTTTCTAGCGGTAATACGCCATACTCACAAAAGCCATTTTCAATTGCTGTAAATACGCTCTCAAAGGTTTTAAAATATTGAATATTTGGTCGTTTGAAGAGTCTGTCTGCAGCAAGCTGTGAATATGCCCCCGCACTGCCTTGACAGGCTATTGTTGCAGCTGGTGGAAATAGATTTGGTGTACTTTCTATTGCATCTAATATTTCGCGATGCAAAGACGAGGATTCTTCCTTTACTGCACTTTGATAGCTACGAGAAAGTTCAAAAAGAGTATCATACAAAATATGCGCGTAAGGTCCCATCTCAGGGCTTACTTTCCCCGCAATTTCGTTTAATTTGTCTGCTTCTCGTTTTCTGTCTAAAACAGGTAGCTCATTTTTCTTTTTGTACTCCGCTACTTGGGTGACGATTTCCATACGCTCAGCAAACAGGCGGAGCAGTTCGTCGTCAACTTTATCAATTTTACCTCTAAGTTCATCTAGTTGCATGTTGATTTCCCTCCTGAAATTATATAATTCGTTCACATTAAATGTTGATTTTTGCACCTATTTTTGGTTGAGGGTCATTTTGACCCTCAAGCTAGTTCTGCTGTGTTTTTCTACAATTTGGTTAATTCTCTTTAATGTGGTGAATAGCAATAGAATTGTCCATTATTGCGTCAAGAATTGCAATTGCTGCAGTAGCTTCTATGCATGGAACAGCTCTGGGCACAATGCATGGGTCATGACGACCTTTGATTTCTATTGTAGTCGTCTCACCTGTTTGTAAATTTATGCTCTCTTGCTCCTGCCCAATAGACGGTGTTGGCTTAATGACTGTATTGAAAAGAATTGGCATACCTGTTGTTATTCCACCCAATATTCCACCGTTGAAATTAGTGCTCGTTTTGACAGTTCCGCCTATCATACAAAACTCGTCTTTCGCCTCGCTTCCACGCATTGCTGCGAACGCAAAGCCTGTACCAAAATCAATCCCTTTTACTGCAGGAATCCCAAATACTAAACTTGATATTCGGTTTTCCATACCATTGAACATTGGATCACCAAGACCGGGTGGCACACCAACTGCAATGCATCTCACCATTCCACCGAGAGAGTCTCCATCTTGTTTTGCTTGTTCGATTGCCTCTATCAAGTCATTTCTGAGTTCAGCGTTGAATAAAGGTATGTCCATTTCAGCGAGAGTTTCCAGATGTTTTGGGTCCATCAAATCTGGAGTGAAACCAAACTCTTCATTGTCGAATGCAACCCCTCCAATAGTGACAATATGTGCACCTATAGTGATTCCACGACGTTTTAATATTTGCAAACAAATTCCACCCGCAATGCAAAGGGCTGCCGTTAGTCTTCCGGAAAAATGCCCGCCCCCTGCAGCATCTTGAAATCCACCGTATTTGACTTCAGCTGTATAGTCTGCATGACCGGGTCTTGGTGTGTTCCTTAGATTTGCGTAATCATCAGAGCGTGTGTTTTCATTGCGGATAATTGCTGTAATTGGCGCACCACAAGTTTTCCCATTCACAAGTCCTGACAAAAATTCCGGTTTGTCGGTTTCATTACGAGGGGTTGTCCACGGGAATCGACCCGGAGCACGGCGATCTAGAAATGTCTGTAGTTGCTCCAAATCAATTGTTTCGCCTGCAGGCAAGCCATCCAAGGTCATGCCAATTGCTGCGCCATGGGATTGCCCAAATATACTAAGGCTGATTCTGTTCTTCCACGTACTTGACATAGTATTATCCTTTCAAACTCACGCTTCCATAATGATTTCTTTGCCCAAACGAGCAAGTTCATCCCAAAATTGAGGATATGATTTATTAACCGCTTCTGCGCCTGTGATTGTCACAGGCTCTTCACATGCTGCTGATGCTATTGCTGCTGTCATTGCAATACGATGGTCACCCCAAGCATCTACTGTGCCGCCTTTTAGTTTTGTGACACCTCTTATTTCCAGACCATCCGCTTTTTCAATTATATTTGCACCTAACTTATTCAACGTCTCTGCTGTTGATGTAAGCCTATCAGATTCCTTCAAACGTAAACGAGCTGCATTTTTAATCACGGTAGTGCCTTTTCCCACAGCTGCAACGGCTGATAGAACAGGGATCAGATCGGGAATTGCTGTGGCATCAATCTCTATGCCTTTTCGTGTGCCTTCTGTGATATGTATTATCTCCTCTTCCCATCGCATATTGGCACCCATTTGTTCCAAAATATCGCATATCATTTTATCACCTTGACGGCTTTGAGGGTTTAGTCCATTAACACAAACGCTACCACCCGGCATAGCTCCTGCTGATAACCAGAATGCTGCATTTGACCAGTCGCCTTCTGCTATCGCTTTTGTTGGGCTTTTAAATGCATTTCCTCCTTGGATATGATAGCAGTTTTGAACGATTTTTGGTGACTGTTCAAAAATTTCAAGAACCTCAAGGGTCATATTAATATAATCCTCAGACTCGATTGGCTCATGAACTGTCAAGCTGCTGTCTCCCTCTAAGAGAGGCAGTGCCATTATAAGTCCTGTAATGTATTGAGATGAAATATCGCCGGGCAAATTGAACTCGCCATATTTAAGCTTACCTTCACAACATAATATTTCTCTTGTAGGTCTGGTAAGAACAATGCCTGCTTGCTCAAGTTCTCTATCTAGTGGATTAATAGGTCGATCCGGCAGACGCCCCTCCATATGAAATTCACTTGTCACTCCCAGTGCACATACGACAGGAAGCATAAAGCGTAATGTTGAACCACTCTCTTTACAAGGCAAAATTGCACGATGAGGCAGATTTTCGCAATCCAATGGCTTTACCTGAAAGCCACCATCACTTAGTCGTTCTACCTTTGCACCCAATGCTTCCAAGCACGCGATAGTTGCCACTATGTCTTCGGCTTCAGTGTGAGTCGCTTGTATTACTGTCTCTTTGTCTGCTAATGCCGCTATAATAAGTAGGCGGTGGAGATGTGATTTTGATGGAAGCATGCTGACTTTTCCCGTTATACAACCCGGATTAATTGTTACACGCACAGTTCCAACCCCATTTCTATCCAATCTCGAAGATCATCGACTTTTATTTTTTTCAACATGCATTTACCAACCTCACAGGGTACAATAATAGTTATTGTATCTCCTGTGCGCTTTTTGTCATATAAAGCTGCATTAAATAATTCCTCCGAACTATAATCTATTCGACTTGGTATATTAAAATGTTGAAGTAAGTCTTTAAGTATACTAAAACATTCAGGTGGACAAATGCTTTGCTTAACTGCCGCACCTGTCTCTATCATCATCCCCATTGCAACAGCATTTCCGTGAGAAATTTTATAACCACTTTGCCGCTCAATAGCATGGCCAATTGTATGCCCAAAGTTAAGCAGTTGACGCTCGCCTTTGTCAAATTCATCATTTTGTACGATATCACGCTTCATGCGTATACAAGTAGCTATGATGTTATTTAAGTTTTCTGCTAGAGGTTCATTTTGGAGTTGCTCGAGTAAAGCAATATCACCAAGCATTCCATATTTAATGATTTCTGCCATGCCCTCGCAAAAAGTCTCATTTGATAGTGTATTTAATGTTTCAACATCACAGAGTACACAAGATGGTTGATAGAATACTCCTGCCAGATTTTTGCCTGACTCTAAGTTAATCGCTGTCTTTCCGCCAACAGATGAATCCACCATAGCAAGAAGAGTGGTAGGCACCTGAATAAATGGCGTGCCTCGCAAATATGTTGCTGCCGCAAAACCTGTGAGATCTCCCACAACACCGCCGCCCAGAGCAACGATGCAGTCGGAGCGTGTAATTTGCTTTTGAGCTAACCATTCTAAAAGCGCCAGATATTCTGTACCACTCTTTGATGATTCTCCCGGAGTAATTATGTATGTGTGTACTATGAATCCAGATTCAAACAAAGCAGTTGCAACTGCTTCAAGATAAAGTTTTGCCACGGTTTCATCGGTCACTATAGCAACTGTTCTTGCCTTGCTGTGTAACTTCATCACGCTCTCGCCAACTTGCTTGAGTAAATCTGAACAAATAAATATATCGTAGCTTGAGCTTGCATTAACTTCAACTTTTATCATGTTTGTCAACCTCCAAATGTTACGCAGTATAGCCGATTTTGAAATGATTGATTCTGTTTTTTTACGATATGTTATTGTGGGGGCGACCGTCTCGGTCGCCCGTTTGTCTGCATTTTGCTTGCTTTGCGGGCGATCGAGACAATCGCCCCTACATGTAGCATACAAATCACAAACATCCGCAACTACTTATAAATAGTAATATATTACATAATCGCTTCTCTGATTTTGAAAATCTTAGCGGCTGTCTCACGAAACTCTTCCGGTGTGAGTGATTGCGGACCGTCACATAGTGCCTTTGCCGGATCGTTGTGTACTTCAATCATAATCCCATCTGCACCTGCTGCTGCTACCGCTGCTGACATTGCAGGCACAAGCTCTGCTCTACCGGTTGCGTGACTTGGATCTACTATCACAGGCAAGTGAGTCAATTTTTTTAGGATTGGTACTGCCGATAAATCTAATGTATTGCGTGCATAATCAGATTCATAAGTTCTAATACCACGCTCGCAAAGGATAACATTTTCGTTACCGCTTGCCATTATATATTCAGCACTCATCAGAAGTTCCTTAATTGTTCCGGCAAGGCCACGTTTGAGAAGTATCGTATTTTTCACTTTGCCGAGTTCTCGCAAAAGATCATAGTTTTGCGTATTACGCGCACCGACCTGGATTACATCTACCTCATCAAAGAATTCTAAATTGCGAATATCCATAAGCTCTGTCACAATAGGCAAGCCAGTAGTTCTCTTTACTTCCATCAATAAGTCTAAGCCTTCTTCTCCAAGCCCTTGGAAATCATAAGGCGAAGTGCGCGGTTTAAATGCACCGCCACGAAAGAAGTTGGCTCCTGCTTTTTTGACTTCTTCTGCCACAAATAGCACTTGCTCACGAGACTCAACAGAGCATGGACCTGCTATTAGTCCAAAGTTTCCGCCACCGATAGAAGGACCTTTGCCTCCCATAGTTTGGATAATCGTATCATCAGGATGAAGTGCACGATTCGACGCTTTAAATGGGTCTCGCATATCAGCTACAGATTCAACGATATCCAAGCTCCGCAACATATCTACATCAATTGACACCGTATCACCGATTAGCCCAAGTACACATTGTTCTTGACCTTGATATTCACGAACGATTAGTTGCTTTTCTTCAAGCCAGTTTCTCAAATGCTCAATTTTATCCTGTTGGACACCCGGTTTTATCATTATTACCATAATTATGACCATTCCTTTCAGAAATATATTAGGCACAAAACGACCATGAAAAGGATTGGTCATTTTGTGCATCACTTACTCTTTAGAGCAAGTGGCACATTCTCCCGTTAGTTTGAATTTGTTCAAACTAACTTTCCTCACCTTATACAAAAATACCACCCAGATATTGTAATCTGTGTGGTGTTTGTGGACTTATAAAACATTCCTATGAGTCCTCATTGTCTATTCTTACAACACAAACTACCACTACTCTTTCACTGTAAAAAAGTAGCAGTTGCTAAAAGCGAAGAATGTGTTGCTCAACTTCATTATCTTGTAACCTCATATTTATTCAAAATTACATAAATAAATTATCATAGAACCTTTGGGTTGTCAATAAAATATCAGAGAAATTATTCTTAATTTCTGCGGATGGTTACTGTAAAATGTATTACTCCATCATCGATTCTGATATTTTCAAGATATATACCTGAGTCCGCCATATCTTCCATTATCTTTGTACCATCGCCGGGCTCTCTAAAACTTCTTGGGTAATTGCTGTTAAGCTGGGTATGTGGTGTAAATGAGTCGCCGGGATAGAAGAAGTGATCTGTGAAACGTGGGTAAAATGTTCCAATTTCTCTGTGATGATGCACAGCTTCGATGAATACATAAGGCTCAACAAAGTATGCCGTTTGCCAATTCCCTAATTCATGTCTGGTAATAAACTCCGGGTCAATTGTAACACGCCAAATACGCAAGCCTCCACCCGGTCTGATTGTCGGGTAGCCGTAATATTCATGTATAGTCGCATTTTCATCAAATCCGAAATTATTATTAGTGCCCGTGATATATTCAACAATAAACCAATTAGGATTATTAATATCGCCATGCGGATGAATTATTGCAAGTTGGGGATAATCTGACATTGATTTTAGACTTACTTCTGTCCGTCCAACAGTCGCTACACGAATCGGATCAATCCATCCAAAAACATATTTCATAATCCCGGGTATATCACCAATGGTTGCAAATGCATTCATTACAGTAGTAGCTCCCGGTCCGGCAGGGTTTAAGGGTAAACCTGCATGCAAATCAATATCAAGTAATCCCATAAGATGAACTGCTTCATGCACTAACCCGACATTATTATTAAAAAGACCCACCCCTTGCATAAATGCAATATTTGCGACCTGGACTTCATTAATCACATTAGTATCATAATAATTTGGACCCATGAGAGCGATACCACCTCCAGGTATTGCAGGTGTATGGCCGCGAAATGCAATAAAAATGCCATCAGTATAACCTGTTCCACTCGCATCAAATCGACTCCAGTCAACTTCAAGCTCGGTGTTTGCGAACGTCATTACTTCATCCAACAGTTCTGTCCAATCTGCATAGTCGTCACTATTTCGTTGCATTGTATAGGTGAACATATCGCCTGTGATATCAAGTTTGCCATAAGATGAACGATAGAAAAAATCACGCATGGAATAGAAACTAATATTAAAACCCTCGTCTGCATAATGAGGAGGCTGGAATATAACCGGCTCATTTACTCTGCTATTATCAAAAAACTGCTGTTCGATATCATAAACGGAATATCTCATCGGCGGGTCATTTGGAAAGTCAACTACAAATACTGCTATATGAGGAGTTCCTACTGTAGGCATTGAATGCGCATAAAGTCCAAAAGTATGTTCATTCCCGGCAAAATACCGCGCAAAACCACTTTCATTATCTTCCATCACAATTCTATGTATCAAACTGTTTGGCACAATAGCCCTATACGGTTCATCTACTGTGGCAAACATATCAATTGTAGTTATGATGTAGCCATCCTCTGTCACAATCTCATTATTTGGAGGGTCATTAATAATAGTTTCTTGAATATCCTCATAGGCAGTAACATCATAATAAATCGTTTCTTCATCCAATGGTACATTATCTGGCACATTTCCAGAACATGCAACGGTGATAATAGCAATCGAAAATATCAAAAATACGCTTAATATTTTTTTCATTTATATAGACCATCCTTTTGCTATTCTCAATCACAAAACAACCATGAATAAGCTATGGTCATTTCGTGCATTAATTTGTAAGTTTGAATTTATTTAAACTTGCTAACTTCCAACTATTAAGACTCTAACTATTGCATATTTGTTCCATAATTATATTATCAAAGCTATTAGTGTGTTGCAAGAGATTAATTATCTGTGCTTTTTTATATAATTGCATAGCTGATAGGCACAAAGAAGCAAGGGGACAGTTCTCCTGCTTCCTAATATCCAAAGTAGTAACCCTCAAAGTAGCCTGAATATGGCAATATATTCTGATTTGCGGAGGGAATTCCGGCAACTGACACGGAACTGACCATAGCAAATTGGAATATACTGCCATATTTAGGCGAGAATAGACAGCATATCTTAAATCACATAATCGCTTCTCGAATTTTGAAAATCTTAGTGGCAGTCTCACGGAACTCTTCCGGTGTAAGGGATTGCGGACCGTCACATAATGCCTTTGCCGGATCGTTGTGTACGTAAAAATTGTGAAAATGGTTTTTGCGTTCTTATAAATTTCAACCAACGAAGCATATTGTGTGCATCCTGTAGACCATAATATAGAGTAGATATTCCAAAATAGTCTTTTTCATCCATATCGTCATCCGGGAACATCTTTGCAATGTTTTGTAATTGCTGCAATTTTTGCTCAACAAAAAGCTCGTATTCTTGCAGTTTCTTATTTCTTACTTCTTTCGGCAGTTCGCCATAAAAGAATATTTGAGTTAAGTGTGCGTCTCCACTCATAGTAAAGTCAACAGGGGCTGAAAGCCATTCGAGAAATGCCGTTTTGCCAAGTTCGGTTGTTTTGTAGTATTTTTTCAACCTTTTCCCCTGCATCTGCTCATTCATAGTTAAATAGCCTTTATCAGCGAGCTTGCTTAACGCGGGATATAATCTACCATAATTTGCCCTGTAGAAATTACCTATTGTATTTTCGACTTCCTTTTTAATATCATAGCCTGTCATTTCTCTGTCAATAACCATTCCCATTACAACATAATCAAGCATTGTCTCTCCCTTCAAATTCTGTTTGTCGGCTTTCGATACTATATCGTGTTATTTACCTGGCTTCGGCATTAACAGCAGCTTCATAAATTTCCTTTGGGAGAAGCGGCTGACTTAAAGCCACATTTGTTTCCTCTGAAATAACGCCCGTAGCAGCTTCCTTGCCAGCTTGGCGAACGATGTCTAAGTAATTATCTACAATTTC
>WQWL01000117.1 GCA_009785345.1 Oscillospiraceae bacterium | reverse complement strand
CCACCCATTGGTGCTACAAAATCCTCTACTGTCATTTGCTCGCGATTGCTCTTGCGATACATATGCTTTACCCCCAAAATCGCTAGATATTGACGCTTGTACGGGAGTTATTGTAACACATAATGTCCATTCTATCCAGTGTTTTCAGCACTTTCGGGGTTTTACCGCAGACCCTATTTACTGAGATCGGTAAATATGAGTAAACAATCAATCACTCGATCAATCGTAGGTCGTTCAACCTCTGCAATAGCTTCCATAAATGGATTATTAAAATAATTGTCCAAATCGCCAATAGTTCCAATGCCCCATTTACCCAGTAATTCCAAGATACGTTTGGCATCCACATATAGCATTTCGCCACGCAGTTCCAACTTCGTAGTCAAATACAGACGTAGAGTGTCTTCGTTTACCTCGTCAGATAAACCTTCATAATAATGCTTTCCCTTAGGTCTTCCGATGTGTGCATCATATTGCTCCACGGTATGTAATAGTTCATTATCTAAAAGTTCAAGGACTCCCGCAATAAGGTTGGTGCGTCTAATCAGTGTTGAAGACAATTCAACATTTTCTTCGATTTTGTAGCCCCTGTCGTGAAAAACAGTTGCCCATGAGTGCTGAAAAATCGTAGCCACTTGAACCTCGCAACACAACTCTCTAAATTTAGAACAATTAGGGTTTTGCAAGTCACTTTCCTTTAGGCTGACGATAAAATGTGTTGCATTATATCCGACCTTATCTTCCCCTAAAAGCTCCTGTTTATCTCCGGTATTTTGTGGGTCACGATCAAAGTGTGCAATAACCGTACTACCAATGCGGTCTATATCCGTTTTCAAATATGCAACCACCCTGACCCCAGCAAAATCCATAATTTCTGTTTTAGGGTATTTATATTTCCGAACCATCTTTCCGGTCACTTTGTCTTTTTGTTGCTTCTGGCTTTTGTCTACCGCACTCTTAACTTCCTTAGCACGACTCTCAATTTTTGCTATAGAGATTCTTCTATTTTTGAGAGCTTTTTCGAGCTGCTTCTCCACATACTCGGCTAATTCTTCATAGTTTTTTCTCGTATCTACATACCAAGATTCAAATGCTCCTCATTCCATAAACTATTGAGTGGTTGGCAAAAGCTAAAAAGTAGTCGTTTGACCAATTTTTGGACCATTTTTAAACTATAATGGTGGCGGATTCTTCTATTGACATTAACAGTTGGGTAGCAATCGTGAAAATATTTCAAACTATTTACCATCATTATCCTTTCCCCACTTCATTTTTCTTGTCCAAGGTAGTGACAGAATCATGCTGGCGGGAACTGTGCCGAGGAAGACTACTAAAAGCATGACTGATAAGTTGGTATATGTAAAAGTACCTATCATATAATTATTGCCCAACACATCATGACCGATAAACTCATGGCTAACCACATCAACCCAAAGCATTGTAAAAGAAGCAAAATAGGAGATTAAATTGATATAGTGCCACACAAGAAACCACTTGGCAGAACCAAGATATTGCTCGCCCTCAGGTTTCAGCTTCCAGATATAAATCATAAGCACCCTGCTTCTAAATGACTGTTCTTTTACAAACTGTTTAGCAGTATCACGATCTAATCCGTAAAAGGCGCAATATTTTATGGTTTTCCTTAAAGTCTCTGAAATGATAACCATCCCTACACTAAACAGAGCTGTTGCAAACAAAGCACTCAAATTAAGCACGAGCTATCCCTCACATTTTCTTATATATTCTTTTCTTCAAGAGATTTCTCATAAAGAGATTTCTCATAAGAATCCGGCCATAATAAATCTGTAATAAAGTTTCTAAGCCTTCCGCCGAGGGCTCTGAATATGACAGGAGTGTAATTAATAATATATTTACTCGAGCGCCCCCCAAGCTCATAACCGGTCGGACCAAGCCACTGGTTTATACGATTTGCTATCGGTCCCGATGCCCCATCTCTTCCGCCAAGCCATCCTCCTAGCCATGTAAAACCAGCGGTCAACACTCCGCTTAAACCCGCTTGAAGCCAATTGATATTAGCAAAACCTCCGTCTCGACCTTGTAACGAAGCGTCTCGAGTAAAACCTGCAAGTCCGTATGCCACCGGAGACAACCAACGAACACTTGATAGCAATGATGATGCCAGTCCAGCCGTCCCCATAGTCCCCGCAGAAATAGCAACTCGTCCCCAGTCAATTTGTTCAAATCTTTCCCGGAGGTTTGCGTCACGATCTTCGGGGAAGATTACTTGCATACCAGCATCAACAAGTCCACCAATTACATAAGGTCTAACTACATTCCACACCTGTGGCGCTGCATTTTTTACAGCTGGTGCTGCTGTGGTAGTTATGAATGTCCTTATAGGTGGTATCAGCCAAATACAGTTGCCACTCGGATCAAGATAATTTATCGGATTGTTGAGCGTATACTCATACAGATTACTACTTTGTCTAATTGCAAACGGATCAGGAGCTCCATTATGTATTTCATATGATGCATACTTCTCCATATCTCCAAAAATCATATTGCCCATGTGCCAGTGTGCATCTTGAGATACAAAACGACCTATTTCAGGTCTATATTCTCTACTTTGAGCATGATATGTACCGGTGTGTAAAATATCATCAGTCCTGTAGCCTGTGAATCCAAATGGATTTATTACCTTTGATTTATGCGTGTTTGATGAGTTTCCAAACTCATCAAACACAAGCACATCACGCTGTTCACCGACACTATCAATAAGGCGCATAGGAGAGTATAGATCGTCTTGAAGATAATTGTAACTCCCATCCAATCCACTTGAGTAAAGTAAATCAATATCCCATGTGAAGCTTTGTGTATTGCCGTTTTCACTACGGGCAAGAAGATTATTAAATGGTCTTGCTAGGTCTATTACATCTTCAACTCTCTTCATCGGACTGACAACCATGTTCTCAATGTTAGGCAATATAGGTGCAACACCTGTTCCCTCAATGTGTCCAACTCTGCGATTTAGCCCATTGTACGCATATACTCCACCTATGTTGAGTTCGTGGTTAAATGTCTTTTCAACACGATTAAGAGCTCCGTAATAATGTTGTCTCGTCAGTACACCGTTCCTGCGAGATTCTATCATATTTCCACGTTTGTCATATTTATATTGAGTTCCGTCAGTAGACGAAATCAGTTGATTCAAAGCATTATAAGTGTATTCAATTTTTGTACCACCTTCAATTATTGATGCTCGATTTCCATAGTCATCGTACACATAACTTCTCAGTATGTTACCATCTTTTGCCACTTCACTCAGTCGGCTTAATGGATCATATGAGTATTCAAATAGACCGTTTTCTGATTCCAACTCGCTTCGCTGCTTGAAAACGCTGCTCTTGTTACCCGCAAGGTCATAGCTGTATATGTATTTATCAAGTAGTCCTGTTAATCCAAAGTGACTAAGTTCGCTAATTTGCCCCAAATCATTATACTCATACCTTGTCCTCGCTCCACCGGAAAATTGTTTTTCCATTAATGCAAAATCATCATCATAAATATAATTAACAGCATGGTTGCCGTCATGTACTTTTGTGAGTAGTAAATGCTCATCATAATCATACGATACTTTTCGTCCATCAGGGTATGTGATACCTCTACATTCACCCAGTTTGCCCCACGTATATTCAATTATGTTGTCATTATGGTCGCAGACTCTAGTGGTACGCCCAAGTGCATCAACTTCAATTTGTGTTGTGCCAAGCCAGTCCGTTATCTCCGTTAATTGGCGTAATGGATTATAGGACATTGCTACTTCTCGACCATCAGCGTATTGTACATTTGTTATATCGCCACGTGCTGAATAGCGATACTTTGTTAAAAAGCCGTCTTTGTCTATTTTTTCTGCTAATTTTCCGGTTGGCGAATAGCAATACTTTTCGATATTACCAAGTGCATCCTCAACACTTTGTATTTGTCCCATGATGTTGCGATTGTATTTTGTTATGCGTATGCTCTGATTTTCTATATTTCGCGCAACAACAGCTTCAACATCAGCGTCCATTGCAAGTAACTCCGAACCAAGCTGCTTTACCTCAATAAGCTGATCAAGCTCATTGTATAGATAATGTGTCTCATTTCCCAGCATATCGATAGCTTTTGAGAGCTGTCCAGTTAATGTATATTCATATTTTGTCTCACTTTTACGCTCATCTGTCACTGAGATAACATTTCCTACTGCATCATAGCTGCATTTTTTGACACCACCACCATCTACACTAATTTGGGTGACACGACCAAACAAATCATATTCAAAGCGTTGGACAACTTCTTCTTCGTTTTTGTAGACTTTTATGTTTCCAACATTATCATATTCAAATATCTCTGTCGTGTCGTCCCAGTAGTACGTTGCCACCAACCGACCACCGGGTGCATACTCATGACGAGTTAAGCGACCTACTTCATCTTTTTCAGTACTAATATCACCCAGAGACGTGTATGTATATTCACGACTATAGCCAAGTGCATTTGTCTCACGAGTAAGCTGCCCCAGTTCATTATACTCATGGGTCACTGCGTTGCCCATGCAATCTATGACACTCACAATTTGCCCCTCTGCATTGTAAGTGTATGAGTATTTTAGACCTTCTTCTCCTGATATCTCTATAAGTTGTCCAAGTGCATCATAGCATAGGTGTGTTTCCTTGCCCTCTTCATCACGAACGAGCGTGCGGTTGCCATTAAAATCATATTCAAAACTAACCGTATTTAAGTCAGGTTTTATAACAGTCTCAAGCCTATTCGCCTGATTATATATATATTTTGTTACAGATCCGTTTGGTGTTGTAACCTGAGAAACATTCCACATAATGTCATAATCAAGCAATGTTTCTCTGCCTAGTTGGTCTGTAAACTTAGATGGTTTATAAAGCTCATTATACTCACAAGACAAACGACTCCCATCAAAGTCAGTCACCTCGGTTACTTTATTGCTTTTGTTATAAACATAGTTGCGAGTATTACCTGCTGCATTTTTCACCTCAATGATGTTACCAGCAACATCATATTGATAATTTGTCTCATGTCCATTTCCATCAATTGTTGAAATTACTCGATTTAGATTATCATATTTGTATTGCGTTTCAATACCAGATGCATCAACCATTTTTGATATATTTCTACGTTCATCGTAGGTCAGATGAATTTGACTCCCATCAGGTTGTGTAATTATTTCAGGAATGCCGTTTTCTGAATAGGTCAATGTTGTCTTGTTTTTAAGTGCATCTTCGATAGTTTTTAGATTTCCGCCTTCATCATAAGTGTTCCTAACTTTTATCCGCCCATCAACTAATATTTTGTAGAGTTTGTTGTTATAATCATATTTAAATTCTGTTTCAACACCCAACGCATTTGTAATTGCACACAAATCTCCCATTTTATCGTATTCAAAGCTCGTTGTATTTCCATTCCTATCTATGTGTTTCGTGCGTCTGTTTTGATCGTTGAATTCAAAACGTTCTTCGCTGTCTGAATAGATGGTTGCTACGGTCCTATGTCTCTCGTCACGCTCATACTTTATGACGTTGTCATTTTGTTCTATACTTATTGTTGTATTTCCATCATAGGAAAGTAAGTATTCTCCGCCATCTGCAAAACTCTGGCGTATCATTCTGCCCTCAGAATCATATTCATTCTTGATTGCCTCTATACCGAGAGGATTCCACATATTACAAAGCTTGCCATTTTCGTCATATTCATATTTGTATTCTGCTCTGTTAGGATGTCTAACTCTCACCAGACGGTCATCATTGTATTTGAACCTTACTACTCGTCCAGTGTGGTCGCTTACACGCATGAGATGATTGCTGTCATATGCATAATCAAACGTAAGGCTACCGCTGAGGGTACTCACCTTAAGTAGTTGCTCGTCTTTGTACTCAAATTCTGTTGCATTGCCATTAAGGTCTTCTATCCTCTGAAGTAGTCCTTCCTTGTCAAAATGATAGGTCTCATTATTCTTCGTAGATAACTCCCAGCCCTCATCTATTTTAACCAGTTCATTGTCGCTCTCAGGTGGACCAATATATCCGCCATCATCAGTGACCTTGTACATCTCAATATGCCCATCGGCAAATGTAACAATCATACTTTCTTCATTTGTATACATCCGTATATTGTAATTATGTGTCCAACCGATGCCGACTGTACCGTTTGTTCCGCCAACGCTGTTGTAGAACCTCTTGAATTCAAGTGGGTATCTTCCAGGTACTGATATATCTTCTTTTGTGTATATGAAGTTACCCGTTGACATGTTTATAGGGTCACCACCATAACGGCAGAATATTGATTCTCCCGCTAATTCCAACTCTCTCATATATGCCAAAAGCTCTTCATCACTCTTATCTGCAAAATCAGGGGACAACCCACGTAGGGCTGTTACAAGGGTTACGCGCATTTCTTCTCGCCAGCCACCCAATGCTACCGAATCATATGAATCAGGTAAACCTTCCGCTGCTTCCTGAATATATTCCAAGCCACGCTTTGCTACTGAGCGTAAGCTATTTCCGTTTGTGAATAGAAACATAATACTCACATTGATATTATGGAAGTCTCTCATCTTCTGTTCATAATCTCTGATTCTATCATAATGATAATCAAAGATACCTTGCCAACGATCTCGTGAGTTTCGAGCATTACGCCATGTCGGATTCAGAAAGTTACTCAATATCCAAGGTATATCACGCATTATACCGCTGAAATGGTCTCGCCAGACCCGAGCAGTTTCTTTACTCCTTGTGTTGCTATCTATTGCATCCAATATTATTGCACCATTTAGGTATTCATCTCCAACTGCGTTTATAAGGGTTCTGTGGTCTGCTATATCCGCTCGTGCTGCATTGATTAGACCAGTGGTTGCCAATCTAAAATCCTGCATCTTAAGCCTTACATTACTAAATGCAAGACCTTCGTTTGTTTCATCATCGATAAACGCATCAAAGGCTGTTAACGCTGTTTCTAAAGCGCCTATCTTTGATTCCAACCTCGATATTGCTGCTTCTGACTGCGACCTCATTGTGACAGGATTCAATATACAACTTCTTGTCATCTATATCAGCTCCAATCCGTGTAGCTCTTGACGCAACGCTTCTATATCAGCTTCACACTTCGCTCTTAGTTCCTTGCGGGTTTTCCGGACATCATCAAGCGATTCACAACACTCACTCTCTGTCTTTACTAACAGTGCATAATAATCTTCTGTCGCATTCGTTAGACGTTGATCTCCACGACATGCTTCATATTCGCTCTGCACTCCTGCCATAAGCTTACGCAAATCTTCAGAACAATCACCTTCAGTTTTTTGAAGCTTAGTCAGATATATCTCAGCTTCTTCCAAGCCGGTTTCTATCTTGCGTATTTCTGCAAGTATTTCACTTTTACGTACTTCGTTTACCATACTCCATCTCCCCTAGTGCATCATTGGTTGTGGCTGGTTGAAACTACTTCCTCCAACGCTATCTACTTCTCCGAGAAGTCTTCTTATTTCAATAAGTTGTCTTCCTGACGCATTCAGCGCTTCATCAAGAAGTCTGCTACCTTCTAATGCCTCTTCAAACGAACTCTGTGCATTCGAATTTGCCAGCGATGTAGTTTCAGTGTCCGTTGGGCTGAGTGCCTGAAAATTGAAGTCACTACCGGCATTTTGCAATGCCGTTGCCCTTGATGTTATCGTTCCGTGATTTACTCTGATTGTACCACTCATAGCCGAACTCCTTTTTCATTTCTTCTTCTATTATTATAGGTAAGGTTAAACAACTGTAATTTCGGGCTTTCTTTTTTGATTATACACATTTTGTGGTGAAAAACAATAGTTTTTGCTGAAAAGTCCGTCAATGTCAAAAATGTACAAATGGCAATAACCGCCTGCAACGCAAGGTTTTGCTGCACATTTTTGAATGTCCAACCCCCATTACCCCGCATCCACAATCTCGCCGCGTGCTTTCAAGTCTGCTACTATCTCTGCAAACTTCTTCTCGTCAATTTTAAACTTCAGCATGTTGATCACATACCCCACAACAATCGCACCCAGCGGTAATAACAGCATTGCTACTTTCATAATCGTGATGCCGCCCGGTGTTACATCAGCAGCTGTTTCTGCTGCGTT
Source organism: Oscillospiraceae bacterium (assembly GCA_009785345.1). GTDB lineage: Bacteria > Bacillota > Clostridia > Oscillospirales > Oscillospiraceae > WRMH01. The sequence continues at coordinate 1,188 of WQWL01000117.1, read as the reverse complement.
TATGCCGGATATAATCAGTGTGAGTCCTAGCACTCCGTTTGCTACTGCTCCGCCGATTTTGTTTATAAATGGCTGCAGAGAAAATGTGATGCTTTCATTGCGCTTGCCAAGCTTCCATTGTCCGTACTCAATTGAATCTGACAGGAACATTAGCATTAGCACTTGAATAAACGCCTGACCGACAAATATTAACACTCCTGCTGCTCCAATGAAAATCATGTTCATTGGTGAGAAGAAGAACAGTATATATCCCACGACTACAGAAATCGTCGCACATGTATAAAGCATACGACGCTTTATGAACTTGCTTACAAACGGGAATGCTACAAATGCTGTAAGCTGTGACACACCCAGTACTGCTGCGAAAATCATGTATACATCTTCATCACCATATGCGTATCTGAAAAAATGAACTCCGAATATCGTTGTAGTCATATAGCCTATCATGAATAGCGATAGCGAAATCGCGACCCAAAGTAATTGATCATTCTTTATGATCACTCGGAACATCTCAAGAATTGATGTACTCTTCTGCTTTTGAAAAACGCCCTTTGGCTCTTTGACTCCGATAAGTGTAATTGATTGGAATGCCAACATTAGTACTGATATTATAATTGCAAATACAAACCAACCATGTGCCAGATTTCCAAATGCATCTCCAAGTGCATTCGTTATTGGAAGAACGCCCACAACCACGGCGAACAGCCCGATACTGGCACAGATTCTTGCAAATGACCCAATCTTTTCGCGTATTTTTTGGTCTGTCGACAGCGATGGCATCATTGACCAGTATGCAACATCATTGAGCCCAAATGCTACGTCCCAAACAAAGAATATTGCGCCGAACACCACAATAAAAGCGACACCTGTAAGTCCAAGATCAGCAAACTGCAGCACCATCATCATGGCTGCAACAACTGCACCTATCAATATCCAAGGCTTGAACTTGCCCCATCGTGTTTTTGTGTTGTCAACAACCAAGCCCATCAGCGGATCGCTAAATGCGTCAACTAATCGGAGTATAAATATCATGGTTGTCATAATAGCAAGTGTGGTATCATCAACACCCAATGCTACCGTGATGAATACCATAATATACATGCTGACGAGGGCATAGAACATGTCCCTGCCAACTGTGCCTAATCCGAAGCAGAATCTATTACGAGTAAAATTATTATCCATATTCTT
>WQWL01000116.1 GCA_009785345.1 Oscillospiraceae bacterium | reverse complement strand
TGACTAGGCGACCATAGCCTTCAAGATAGTAATAGATACGGATAGTACGATATTCCGGATCCGGAGTTGGTTGCACTATCTCTTCCCATTGTGCTACATAAGTCACATTTGCAGTAACTGTTGTTGCTATTTCTGGTGACCAGCCTGTGAATAACCAACCTTCATTACCTGTCGGTGTTCCAACAAAGGCAGGGGTAGCTGTGCCACTAAAGATGTCAGTGAATACTTGTTCTGTAAATGCACCTTGTGCTCCTGGTGCAAAGGTTATTGTAAACCAATATTCTGGACTGCGTACCCATTGTGCAACGAGTGTCATTGATTCATCAACAATTATTCCCGCTACTTCTGCACTTGTCAACAGCTCTTCTCCCAGAAGCCAACCAGTAAGGTTATACCCGAAGAGTTCCACAGTCGGTACGTTTTCTATGCCAACTTGAATGTCATACGGTAGCATAACTTCAATATCATCAGCATCACCACCAACATTACCGCCATTTAAATCAAATATAATCGCTTCGACTCGGTGTGAACCCCTGAAGTTAATCTCATAGTTATTCAACAAATGCCCAAATGAGCGCTCATAGTAATTTATTGGTACTGCATAACGTCCGGTTCCGGCAGTGTTTCCATAAATAGTGCCACCTTCAAATGTGATGTTGCGATACGCTGCTGGAGTTAGCGGGTTTAGATAGTTTTCATGAGTGTCAGAAAAAACTCCGCCTCCATCTCCGGTTTCCGCCGTATTGTTTGTTATAGAGCCACCTGTCATATGTAATGTTCCATAGTAGAATGTTCCAACAGTAGGACCACTTCTAGCAACCCTTAAACCACCGCCAGTTGTTCTCGCAGTATTATTGCTTATTTCACCATTATTCATTGTGAAACTTGCATTGAACTCCACAATCACACCACCGCCGGTGCCGAAAGCATTATTAAAGCTGATATTGCCACCATTCATTATGAAGGTTGAATACTGAAATCTTGAGCCCCGAAAATGAACACCACCGCCACCAGAAGCTGTATTATGATTAACTTCGCCCCCATGCATGATTATGGAACTCGACCCCGCATGAATCCCACCACCACTACTGCGAGCTGTGTTCTCATTGATCGAACCAGCATGCATAGTAAATGTCCCAATCTCCATGGATACACCACCACCAACGCTAGTGCTGTTGCCAACGATTTCACCATTACGCATTGTAAATGTAGCACGCTCAACACGAACACCACCACCGAATTGGGTCGCGTGATTACCGCTTATTTCACCATCAGTCATGTAAAAATATGAATTTGGAAATAATCTAACACCACCACCGCTGGCGCTTCCATAAGCAGTATTTTCGATGATTGCACCGCCATTCAAAGTAAGTGTGCTACTTTCTGCAGCTATACCGCCACCGCCATAGAATGTTCTGTTTCCGCTGATTAAGCCATCATTCATAGTCATTGTGCCATGTTGTATGAGAATACCACCGCCCCTAGACTCACCAATAATATAGAATTGGTCACCCGGATCCGCTGTCGTGTTACCACTTATTGTGCCACCATTCATCGTAAACGCACTGTTCTCTATAGCTATACCACCGCCTCCAGTAGCATTGTTATCATTGATGCTACCACCATTCATGGTGAACGTACTCTCAGATTCAATACGCACTCCACCGCCTTTGTGTCCCCACCACCAAGCTGACGAACTAGCGTTATTACTAATTACGCCACCATACATTGTAAAACAGCTTCCGTCACTTATGTTCACACCAACACCTAAGGCAGCCTCATTTTCGCTAATATTGCCGCCACGCATTATAAATGTATCAATACTGTTCACACCGCCACCCATTCCGATAATATGAATGCCACCGTGAGTCACTGTATTAGCTAAATTGCCTGTTATTATGCCTGCATTCATCGCAAAAGTACCGACATTGTTGACACCTCCGCCGATGTTTGCGTTATTGCCACTTATTGTGCCATTATTCATCGTGAATATACCGTTACTGCCATTGAACACACCGCCGCCTTCGCCACGTGCGACCATTCCAGGGAGAGGCGAATTACTGTGTGCAGTATTATTGCTTATTACGCCATCATTCATTGTAAATGTGCCTTGGTTGAGTACACCGCCACCCTGCGCTGTTGACCCTTGCCAATTACCGTTCCGTGAGCTATTTCTGCTGATTGTACCACCATACATCGTAAATGTACCACTATTTACAACTCCACCGCCACTAAAAGTCGACCTGTTTTCACTTATTTCGCCATTATGCATGATAAAAGTACCATTACTACTTACTGAAATGCCCGCACCCGAGCCTAGCTCTGCCCCATTTCTACTTATCTCACCCTCATGCATCGTAAATGTACCGGAACGAACATACACACCACCGCCGTTATCCTGTGCGCCGTTATCACTTACTGAACCACCGTTCATAAAAAACTCACCAACGTTATACACACCACCGCCAAACATATTAGCGTAATTTGCATAAATCAAACCATCATTCATTATAAATGTGCCGCTATTGTATACACCACCACCAGTCGCGGTAACCCATTGATCGACTGCAAAATTTCGACGAATTTCGCCACCATTCATAGTAAATGTTCCATTGTTGTTAACGCCACCACCCCAGTTAGCGTAATTCCCTTCAATAATACTTCCGACATTCATTATAAGCTCGCCACTCGCGTTGACGGCAATACCACCACGATGAACCGGAGCAATCGGAGGCATGCTTGTGCCTCTTAGCGTAATACCATTTAGCACTAAAGTACCATCAACAGTAAAGTGACGTGCATTTGCTGTCGGTTGGTGTAGCACTCCACCAGAGAGATGTACTGTTCTTCCTGCTGGCACATTAAGTTGAGCACTCATCATAGCACTACCGACAACGTCTACTGAATATGGTCCATCGGTTATCATTGAGTTTGTGAATACGTCATAAAGACCGTCCCAATCAGTCACAATAAAGTCTGTATATGCTTCGATTTCAACATAATCGCATTCACATTTGCAATCATAATCGCAATAGTACTCACACTCGCACTTGCATTGTTCCTCGTCGCAGTACTCACCATCGCATTCATACTCGCCCTCTGATTCGTATGCATCGTACTCATAATGTGAATCGTCGTTTTGACTATTACTATTATCATAAGGCAATTCTACATCCGCATCATTGCCTATATCACTATCCGTATTCTCGTCTGAAGCTGACGAGTCCGGTTCATTGCTTTCATCCCCGGAACCTTGCTCATTATCCGATTCAGAAGCTGCGTTTGATTCAGTTTCATTCAGAGGAACCTCGTTTGGTGCATATTCATTTGGTGCTTCCATTACAGCGGTGTAATATGCATCTTCGGCAGCTGCTAGTGTCGTTAGCGATAGTATTGATATCACCATCATAATTACTGTTATTATAGCTATAATTCTGTTTTTCATTTTGCTTGGCGTTCTTTTTATGTAGTTTGTTGTCATGGCTCTACTCCTATACTTCAATTCTGTTAAAATCATATCGTAGTTTGTAAAATAATGTGTAACATTTATACCATACCCATAATAATATCATAGTATATGCATTATGAACATTAAAATATTCATAATGTTTACAAAATGTTCATAAATAAGTTGGCTGATTATACTAATCCACTGTTAAAAATGGTTGATAGCTTTATGTGGCTATTTTTCATTTGACAAGGCAAAAATCCTTGAAATGCCCATAACATTTCAAGGATTTTTTGAATTCACAAAAGCTTTACTATTAACTATCTGTTTTCACTAGCTCTCCCACAGTCGCTACAAGACCTGCAACTGCTTGAATGTCAGATGGAATTATTATCTTATTAGCCGGACCCATTGACGCTTCCTTAAACGTACTTAAAGCTTCCAATCTTATAACGGCTTCATCCGTCTTTGCTTCCTTAATCATTTTCAAGCCATCCGCACGGGCTTTCTGCACAGATAATATCGCTTCCGCTTCACCTTCAGCTTCAAGAATCTGTCTTTTCTTCTGCGCATCAGCTCTGAGTATTGTTGCCTCTTTTTCTGCTTCTGCTCTAAGAATCGCAGCTTGCTTTTCACCTTGTGCTTTAAGAACTTCTGATTCTTTCGTTCCTTCGGCAAGAAGAATCTGCTCTCTTCTTTCACGTTCGGCGCGCATTTGCTTTTCCATGGCTTCTTTAATTGCGATTGGTGGCTCAATTCCTCTAAGCTCAACTCTGGTAACTTTGATGCCCCACGGATCTGTTGCCATATCGATTGCTTCACGCATTTTCGTGTTGATATATTCTCTGGATGTAAGCGTTTCGTCTAAATCTTTTTCACCGAATATATTACGAATTGCAGTTGCGCATAGTTTTTCAATTGCTACAACCGGATTTACTACGCCATATGCAAATTTTTGTGCATCAAAGACTTGAGCAAACACAATCGTATCAACCATAACCGTGACATTGTCTTTTGTTATTACCGGCTGAGGGGCAAAATCATACACTTGCTCTCTTAGGTCAACTCTTTTTGCGACCCTCTCAATAAACGGAACTTTGATATGAAGTCCAGTTTTCCATGCGACTCTGAATGCGCCCAATCTCTCAATAACAAATGTATGCGCTTGCGGTACTATTACAACATTTTTCCCTAAAATTATTAAGAATATTACCACTATTGCTGCTATTATTATGTATATACCTGCTGATCCTGCTCCTGTTTGTGCCATTATTTTTCCTCCTCAATTTTTATTTTTATTGCAGTCCAGATTTACCTACAATTAGTTTAATGCCGTCCATTTCCTCTATAACGCACTCATCATTTGATAGTATTGCTTCACCACTTGTTCTAGCAGTCCATAGTTGTCCATCTATTGTCACAACTCCAGCCGTTTTGCTAACATCTTCCACAACCACCGCTGTTTGACCGATTATGCACTCTAGCCCTGATTTTACAACTTTAGGTGCAATATACTTTCTCATATATGGCCTCAATGTTGCAATGGTAATGAATCCAACTGCGGCAAAGCATACCGTCTGTGCCCACACTGGAGCACCTAGTGCTACGGCCAGTATCGCCGCTAATGCACCAACGGCAAACCAAATTGATGTCAACGAAACCGACGTTGCTGCTTCAATTATAACCATTAATACAAAAATCCCCAGCCAAATCCACATCATTAAGTCCATAATAGCTCTCCTTTATAATTAATATACATCGTCAAAGTGTGCGTTACTCTGCTTTTACACCAATACCCAGTTCGTCCAATTGTGCATCGTCAACTGCATCAGGGCAAGCTGTCATTAGCTCGGAAGCATTTTGTACTTTCGGAAACGCTATAACATCGCGGATACTATTTAGTCCTGCCAGATGCATCACGATTCTATCTAAGCCATATGCAATTCCGCCATGGGGTGGTGCACCGAATTTGAATGCTTCAATCAGGTGTCCAAACTGTGCTTGCGCTTGTTCATCTGTGAAACCTAGTGCACGGAACATCTGTGTTTGCATTTCCGGTGTATTAATCCTTACTGAGCCTCCGCCAAGTTCCGAACCATTGAGAATAAGGTCGTATGCTTTCGCTCTACATTTATCTTTTTGTGATTCCAAAAACTCAACATCTTCATCCATTGGCGCTGTAAATGGATGATGTCTGGCATAAAATCGCTCATCCTCTTCAGAATACTCAAACAATGGAAACTCTGTAACCCATAGAAACTTGTACTCATCCTTGTTAATCAACTCTAAACGCCTCGCACATTCGCAGCGTAATGCTCCGAGTGACGCAAAAACAACATCGTCTTTTGCATCGGCAACTATAAGGATAAGACCACCGGCTTCTGCTCCGGCTCTCTTTAAGATAGAGTCGTTTTCTTCTTCTGTCAAAAACTTTGAGAAGGATGATGATACGCTTCCATCTTCGCCAAGTTTCGTCCATGCAAGTCCACGCGCACCATATGTTTTCACATACTCAACGAGCGAATCTATCTGCTTACGAGGCATGCTTCCTCCGCCGGTTACATAAATCATTCTGACGCTGCCGCCATTTGCCACAGGTTCGGAAAACACTTTAAATTCGCAGCCTTTAACAATGTCACTTATGTCACAGAGTTCGAGACCGAATCTCATATCAGGTTTATCAGAGCCAAATCTATCCATTACTTCACGGAAGGTAATCCGCTGTATCGGAAGATCTACTTTAACGCCTAAGACTTCATCAAAGAGTCTTTTTATATAGCCTTCATTCATTGCAATGATGTCTTCTTCATCAACAAACGACATTTCAAGGTCGATTTGGGTAAATTCTGGCTGCCTGTCCGCTCTCAAGTCTTCGTCACGGAAGCAACGAGCTATTTGCATGTATCTATCAAACCCGGCTAGCATTAGCATTTGCTTATACTGTTGGGGTGATTGTGGAAGCGCATAAAATTTACCCTTATGTACACGACTTGGCACTAAGTAGTCACGTGCACCTTCGGGGGTAGATTTTGTTAACATTGGTGTTTCTATTTCATAAAATCCATTTTCGTCAAAATAATCCCGGGTAACCTTAACCGCTCTATGGCGTAATGCAATATGCTTTTGCATATCAGGGCGGCGCAAGTCGAGATAACGATATTTTAATAGTAACGCATCATTAACATCTGAGTCTTCCTCGATTTCAAATGGCGGGGTTTCTGCTTTTGAGAGTATGCTAAGTTTTGTTACTTCAAGCTCAATATCTCCGGTAGGCAGTTGCGGATTTTTCGCCGAACGTTCGCGTAATGTTCCGCTCGCACAAACAACAAACTCGCTTCGCAAAGTTGTTGCTGCTTCAAATATATCACTGCATGTATTCTCGTCAAATGCCAGTTGCAATATTCCTGTACGATCGCGTAAGTCTATGAACAACAGCTGTCCAAGATCACGCCTACGCTGCACCCATCCGCTGACAGATACTTCTTTTCCCACATTCTCAATACGTGGCTCTCCACAATATACAGTTCGTTTGAAATCGATAGTTTTCATTTTGTTTTCCCTTTTTATTGATATTATTTGCGTGAAAAATCTTTGCATCTACATTATATAGTCGCTCACTCGTTTTGTCATCATATTTTTGTGGCTTGCAAATACAGTTTCTCGTGAAAGCGCTCACCAGAGTTGCAAACGGTCAACGCAAATATTTCTTTGGAAATTCGACCCTGATGGTCTTTTTGGGGTCTACAACCTGGCAAATTCTCACATCAGCAATCAAAGAGTGCAGCATAACTGCGTCATGTTCATTAAAATTTTCAAATTCAGTCAGATACTTAATCATATTCGCAACAGCCATATCTACTGCCTTATCCAAATCTTCATCTGATGCTAGTGTCATTATGTAATCATCATTTTCTATCATTGGTAGTGGGTATTTTTTATTTTTTATGACATCGACTGTAACTCGCACTTTCCCCGACACTTCAAGTCCGGAAACGCCAATCTCTCCATCTGCCATAACTGCGTGTAAATCACCCAGTGCCAGTAGTGCTCCGGGCACATAAACAGGCAACATTATCGTCGCGCCTTCTCTCACTTCTTTGCAATCCATGTTCCCTCCGTGTAAATCCGGAACACCGCATGGAATTTCTCCTTCTTTCGGAGCTACTCCAATGACACCAATCATTTTATTTAACGGCAATTTAATCTCATCTGAGAAATATGCAACATCATCTTTGATTGGAATGATTTTCGTGCTAGTGCCTGAGAGAAATTCCCCCATGACTCCCATACCTTGACCGCAAAGCACAACTCCCGGGCTGTCAACCTCTATGCTATCTATCTTAACTGTCAGAACATCACCAGGTTCAGCCGTATTAATAAAAACAGGTCCTGTAGCCGGATTTATGCATGCCCAATCCAATTCGTCAAACCCTTGATCCGCCGATTTAATTTGACCTTGCAATGCATCCCATGTTTCGAACTCCACCTGGTCTCCCGGGTTAATATGCAGTACCGGCTTATTACTCGGACTCATTGCATATACATATGTATCTCTCGAAATTGTTTTCATTTATATGACCGTGCCTTTCCTCGATATTTAGTCACAAAGCAGTATTTACTCAAATTTCACAAGTTTTCTGCATATATAAAGTTTATCATTCCAGCATTATATCGTCAATGTGTTTTTTTGTTATGTTTGTAGCACCAATTGGGCGTAATTCATAATACCAACCTGTGTGGTGAGTGATTTCCATGGGGAAAAAGGCGTTCCTGTGAGGTCATCACTGGAACGCCAATTTGTGACAAGCTCATGCAAAATATCTACATCACCTTCTGCCATAGGTGGTAACTCGTATGAAACACCGGGCATCCCAAAACCCCCGGGACGGTTTCGCATATCATAAATCAGTTGCTCAAACAAATCAATACGTAACGGAAAAGGCATTTTTTGGGTCGAAACGGTCATTTATGTACACCCATATTAAAATCGAGACCAACTTCAATACAAAATAACACCACAATTTCGTCCCATGTTTTAATGGAACTGTTAAACATGGGAGCATGCCTGTAAGCGATTGCTTCTCTGTGGACTTCAACGATTATCGTGTTTTTATTGTATTAGACTCCACATTAATATATAATACTTTTAAAATAAATTTTGGAAGGGAACTATGATTTTTATGCTTGGAAAAAATGAGTTTATTGAGTTCATGGCTGATGCAGGAGTGTTGACATTTGGTGATTTTACGACAAAGAGTGGGCGCAAGACACCCTATTTCGTTAATACCGGAAACTATAAAACAGGAATGCATATTTCGATTCTCGGAGATTACTATGCAGAGCTTGTTGTATCTAGTGGTGAGAAATTTGATGCCATTTATGGACCTGCATACAAAGGGATCACACTTGCTGCGGCAACTGCAAGCTCACTTTATCGCAATCACGGAATAAATGTTCCATATTTCTTTAACCGTAAAGAAGTGAAAGATCATGGCGAGGGCGGCTCACTTGTTGGATATAAGCCTAAGGATGACGACAAGATAATAATTATTGAGGATGTTGTCACAGCAGGTACTGCAGTACGTGAAAGTTTACAACTACTAAGTGCTGTTGCAGATGTAACTGTGACCGCACTATTTGTGTCTGTTGATAGAATGGAGCGTGGAACTGGTGAGCTTTCAACCCTTGATGAACTCCATCAGCAGCATGGCATAAATGTATATCAAATAATAAATGCGAGAGATATTATCGCATCATTTCCGAATGGCGATGATAGGATCGCAAAAATGGAAGCATATTTAGCCGAGTACGGACCGAAAGGATAAGTGCAATTATTAACTATAACATAACGTCATTGCTGGCCGGAGCCTGTCCTGAACTTGATTCAGGAAGCCGCAATCTCATGAAGCGTGTGATGTGTTTGTATGAGATTGCGGATCAAGTCGAGGCTGCTGAAAAAGTCCCATTTGTCATCCCGGGCTTGACCCGGGATCTATTACAAAGCTTGATTCTATCAGATTGCGGCTCGGAGGCCGCAATGACGATAGGTAAAAATATGCACTTTGT
>WQWL01000115.1 GCA_009785345.1 Oscillospiraceae bacterium | reverse complement strand
TGAGCATATAGAGTTCATAAACTGGGCAATGACATATGATACAGGTGATATAAATATGAGAAGTTTGAAAGCACATGAGGAATGGATAAAAAAACTTTCTTGCCCTGTAGTAAGGTTAAATGGAGCAGATAGTTTAGAACATAACCTTTGCCAAATTGATAAATATTTATTTTAAGGAAGCATTAACGATGACTATTATTTCTCATACATGTGAGTACAAAGAAGAAGTAGAGCGTCTTGCAATCGAAAGTTGGGGCGGTGTCCATATTGTTATACATCGTGATGTATATGATTTGCGAGAATTGCCATGCTTAGTAGCCATATCCGATGAACAAGAACTGTTGGGATACTGTTATTATCGTCTTTGCAACAATGAATGTGAAATAGTTGCTCTGGAATCGGTACAAATCGTGACGGTGAAAAAAGCTGCTATTCACTAATCACACGAAATGCATAGCTTGCTGTTGAGCTATAAATTGGCCATGTTGCGGTTACTTCATAAATATAGTTATTACCATCATTGATGACACCAATTGTTTTACCGTTTACTTCAACTTCTTCCCAATTATTAAACATTTCATCCGACGGTTGTGTACCTGTTGCATATTCTGCACTCCATCTACGTGCTGTTATATGAATAGGCATAAATTCTCCACTGAATTCTAGCTCGATTTCGCCGGTTTGATTGTTCAAGAATAATGTAGCATCATCAAAATGTATTTGTAATGGGTGCGGTGAATCAGAAAGGTATCCACCATCTCCCCAAAACCAATTTGTCACTCCTTGTATCGACTGAATGCGTTGTGTTGACTGCTCGCCTTCTGTAAACACAACAAATAGTTGAGGTGAATTCCTCGGAATGTCCGGCTCTGGGACTATTATCGGGTCAGGTTCCGGAGTCGTCTCCGGGACTATTATCGGGTCAGGTTCTGGAGTCGTCTCTGGTGTAGCTTGTTCTCCATTGCATGCAGTCAAAGCAAAAACCATTATAACCGCTACTATTACTATAAAAATTTTCTTCATAACGTCTACACTCCTGTCATTCATATAGTTATTATACTTAGACGTTCAGAGCGACAGTATTGTTCCATTTTGTTCCCTGGCAGACACAGTTAAATGCTAAGAGTTTGTAAATTATTTGCGTCATCCTCAATGATTTCAATTTTGATTGGCAAAATAGCGGTATTCTCGAGAAGTATTTGTTAGTTAATTCAACTATTTAATTGAAAATGCGATCTTGTTAGTTTATACTGATGTGGACTAATTTATATACAATGTTGGAGGCGCTATATGATTTATCGCGAATTTGGAAAAACAGGAAAAAAAATCTCAGCACTTGGGTTTGGCTGCATGAGATTGCCGGAAATTAGAATTGCTGAAACAAGCCCTGAGGAAGAACAGGCTAGAAAGAATTTGTCTTGGTACGAGCAACAGAAGGATGACTCATGGATAGTGGATGAAGAAAAAGCCATTCCACTTCTCAAAGCTGCATATGATGCAGGAATCAACTATTTTGATACCGCACATTTTTACTGCCACTTTAAAAGTCAAACAACACTCGGCAAAGCATTAAAACTCATGGATCGCAGTAACGTTATGGTAGCTACTAAAATACCCCTTGATGAAGTCCACTCAACCGTAGATTTTCGTAGAATGCTCGATCTTCAACTAAGTTTACTGGATACTGAATACATTGATTTTTATCATTTCCACGGCATCAATAAGGATGTGTTTGATAAGAAGGTTATGGGGTTCGGATTAAAAAAAGAAGTGCAAAATGCTTTAGACGAGGGGTTGATAAAGCACATTTCTTTCTCTTATCACGGTGACGTTAATGATATCCCGTACATAGTGGAAACTTTCGAGATATTTTCATCTATTTTGCTCCAGTACAATCTTCTTGATCGATCACACGAGGAGAGCATTGACTATCTGGCCAACAAAGGAATCGGTGTTGTGGCTATGGGTCCTGTTGCTGGTGGACGCCTCTCTATGCCGTCGGTACTTTCAGAGAAACTGCTTGGCAAGAATATTTCGACACCCGAGCTTGCGATGCGCTTTGTTCTCGGAAATAATAATGTTTCTTGCGCTCTCTCCGGTATGAGTGATTTAGAAATGCTCAACAGCAACCTCAAGGTTGCTGATATAGATGAACCAATGACAAAAGATGAGTTTAATAAAGCCACACTCATGATGGAGGAGCTAAAAAAGCTCTCTGATTTATACTGTACCGGGTGCGACTACTGTTTGCCATGCCCACAAGGGATTGAAATTTCTAAAATATTCAATGCGTTCACATACCACAATGTATATGGACTGTCTGATGAAGCAAAAAACATGTGGAAAAACATAGGTGGTGCAACCGTTTCTGATTGTACAAACTGTGGGATTTGCTCCGACAAATGTCCGCAACACATTAAGATTCCTGAAAAACTCAAGGAAACAGCAGAGATTCTATCCAATTTACCATAAAATTATACTAATATAGCGTTCCGCAATTAACCACCAGTTATTTGCGGAACGCTATACTAGCTTTGAGACCTTTTGAGGTCTCTTTGCTTTCTCTTGACTTATTCATACTGAACGCAAACCCGGTATGTTGAAATTCTGAACATACCGGGCTTAGGTGCTATTATACAAATATGGTGATTTTAGTTACATTGCGAGTACCTTTCTGATTATCATGAAAACTACTATGGAAGCTATTAGTAAGAATATTGTTATTGATAGATGCCATTTTATGCTGCTAGAAACGTCATTCATGCTATCTGTAGTATCTCCTTCTATAGCGGGTTCCAATATTTTTGTAAAGCTTTCTATATCGCCACTAGAACATAAGTCACTCTCATTAGGATGTTTTTTTGTAATACTATTGAAAATTTCTGCTGAATTAATGTCCCCTTCTACTTCTGTTAACTCAACAAACTCACTAGTATTATAACTCGTTTCTGTTTGGTGGAGACGTTCATGTACTTTTTTGCTTGTGCTTTTATCAGCAATACCCATGGTTGTATCATTAGGCTTGCCACTGCTTGAGCTGCCCGGACTTGTACTGCCGTGACCCTTACCACCACTGGCAGAGGTGCTATCACCTGAACCACTTGGATTTGTATTACCGTTGTTTTCACCGCCACCAGTCACATCGCCATCTCCTAGGTTGCCTGAATCTGTAGTATTGTCTTTTTTATCATCGCTATCAGATGTACCATTTTCTCCATTGCCACCTGTGCTACCATCACTCATATCACCAGGGTTAGTACCACCTTCACCATTTCCACCTGTAGCGCCGTCTCCCGTGTTTCCTGGGTCTGTGCCACCACCATCTTCTCCATTGCCGTCTGTAGTTCCGTCTCCACCGTCGCCCGGATTTGTACCACCACCGTTTTCGCCATTACCACCAGTAGTTCCGTCTTCACCGTCGCCCGGGTCTGTGCCACCACCGTTTTCACCATTACCGTCAGTAGTGCCATCTCCACCGTCGCCCGGATTTGTGCCACCACCGTTTTCACCATTACCGTCAGTAGTGCCGTCCCCATCGTCGCCCGGGTCTGTGCCACCACCGTTTTCACCATTACCGTCAGTAGTGCCATCTCCACCGTCGCCCGGATTTGTACCACCACCGTTTTCGCCATTACCGCCAGTAGTTCCGTCTTCACCGTCGCCCGGGTCTGTGCCACCACCGTTTTCACCATTACCGTCAGTAGTGCCGTCCCCACCGTCGCCCGGGTCTGTGCCACCATCGCCGCCATCGCCTGGGTCTGTACCGCCACCGTCTTCACCATCGCCGCCTGTAGTGCCGCCTCCGGTATCTCCCGGATTTGTATTTTCTATATAGTCATAGACTATATAGATGACTTCTTTCGGTTGTGCAAGATAATTTTCAATATGCGGTCTAAAATTTTTCGCAAAGTCTGTGCATCCAATCATTTTTGTGATATCACCATCATTGCTTACATCTATTGAGCCATCACTTGAAACATAGTAACCTACAGTGGGATAATCACCATAATTTTCGGGTACAAAGTATCCTCCTCTCTCTTGAAAGCCGCTACTAGATTGTAATATAATTGGTGGCAGCGTTGTTTCCGTCTCATCATTTTCTCCCAAAGGATCGTCGTCACTCAAATCTTCCTCTGTGTCTAATGGTGCCCATATGAATTCAGTCGCAGGGAGCTTATCAAATTCAATTTCATCACCGGAGTAGTCCACATATTTCACAGGAATCTGAACCCACATATCTAGTGCTCTCTCAAGGTATAAGGTATATTTTAAGCCTGCTGCATCGTCGCTGATTGCTGTGTAGTCTGCAGGGAATCGTGCATTCAATATAACGGGATGGGGTGCTTCTTCGCCATCTTTTGTTATTACTGTCCACCAATAATCAGAAAAGTCCATAGGTAGTGCAAGTTCAACTCTTTGGTATTTGACACCACCACCTGTTAGCACTTTGCTTGATAAATCAAATGGTATTCCATAATTACCGGGTATTGCTGCATATGGACGAATTGTGGTTAAATCATTCTCCGCTTCTCCTATATTACCCTCCACCAAACGCACTTTTATCTCCCTACGCTCAAACAAATTGCTGTAGGTCATTGCATCTCCCATGGTTCTTTCGTTTCCATCTATCGTAAACGTTGCTAATGCCCAAACGGTACAGTTTGCCGGAATCTCGCATAGTTCTTGTCTGATAACAATGCCGGTTTGAGCTTCTATGAACCCCCTATGTTCATCTGGAGTCATTGCCCATAATTTTTCAAAAGTTTCTTCATCATTTACATCTGAAATTGCTCGATTTACAAGTAGATATCTACCATCTCCATCTTTCAGATCAATCTCTGCACCATCACTGTAAAACAACATCTCAGGTGTATCAGGTGTTTCTCCATGGTTATAGTAAATATTTTGTGTGTTTCTTCCAACGATTTTCATATCTGCACCCAATATATCCGCAAAAGCCGGTGCACTGGCTCCCCGAGAGAACTCATCAATATATTCATCTTGAGTAACCATAACTTTGCTGTTCTCATCCTCTGATGAAATTTTGAGGTTTATATCATTTGGTACACTAACTTCCCATCTTCCGTTGTAATCTACTACAGCATTTGCTATCTGTGCGACCATTTCTGTGTCTAATTCAGGCCAAGTTACTGTGATTTCCGCACCTGGGACACCTGAGCCTGTTACAATTTTTGCTCCTACATAAATACTATCTATAACAGGCATACGAGATCCACCATCGATTTGAACTAATCTCACTCCACCACCTGCGATACCATTAATTGTCGCCGTTACAGTGTTGTAATTAAAGTTTCCGGAATTTATAGTTTCCTCAACAATTTCAGGAGATGGAAATTTTATATTTCCGCTAGGGTCATAATCAGTTTCCACTTTACCGCTTGGTTGAGAAATATTGTTTGTTTCTAACTCAAACGCACCTTGCTCTTGAAACCACCAAAAACTGTAATCATTTCGACTATCTCCGACGAAATTTGCCATTTCATCAAAACTACTTGTAGTACTTTTATAATATCTAATGCTTTTTATGCCATTTGCTTTCAATTTCATATTGTTTTGAAACATAGCTGGTGCTGCTCCTGCTATATCCAATCCCAAAACTACCCTGTACGGGTTATTCAGAATTAAGTTAGTTGCTTGTAGTACCTGACGCCCACTCCTGCCATTTTTCGCATGAACGCTCAGTGTCGCACCTTCATTGACATTAATGTTTACTGCACGCAAGTCCGGGTAATTTGATTTGCCGTTCAATTTTAAAATGAGTGTTGCGTTTCTATCGACAGTAACTGTTTCTGCCCAGTTGACAGTTTTATCCCCTGTACTTCCCCGTGCGAAATTGCCACCTATATAGTGGAGTGCAGCATTTTCTTCAATAATAAAGGTGTCAACATAAGCCGCTGAATTAAGTAGTGAATTACTGGCAACGGCACTCCGATTGACAATATCCACATTAGATCCGCTACGTACGGTCAAATTGCCTCTCGCTGAACTACTTCTGCCTATGTATGCAACATCCGCACATTCGGTGCTGATACTAATATCACCTGCAAGTTCCAGGTTAAAACAAGCAATAAGGGCATCAGCGGTTGGTTTGCCTGTAGATCGAACGTCTGAGCTGATGATTTTTGCAGTACCGTAACTGAATGAAGTGCCTGCAAATAATCGTGTGTTAGTAACAATATCTGTATTCTCAAAAACAACAGTCATATTATTTCCTTGAGCAGGAGTTCCCATTTGAAAAAATCCTGTTGAGCCACTTGATTGACGTAAATTCATATTGCGAAACACTAGAGTATTTGCTGTGTTTACAGTACCTTGCCTTTGAATTGCGCCTGTTAGCGTTAATGTATGGATTTCACCGGTTTGTGGATTGTTTCCATCAATTGTTATGGATTTTCTTGTTGCTGCCGGCCAATATGTCGCGTTTAGAGGTATAGCTGCACTTGTTATGTTCTCTCCAAGATATATAGTATGTATGTCGGGATTTTGCAATGACGAGAGAAGCTCGCTTTGGCTGGTTACTAGAACTTCTCCGACATCCGGTGTCCAATTCGGATTACCTGCAGCAAAAGCAAACTGTGGCACAAGCAAGCCGAGTGGGAATATCGATACTACAAGTATGAGTACTAGTATCATTGATAATTTCTGTTTTAACATATGCGATTTGATTCTCATAATCTTAGAATTCGTGTTTAAGTTTTTTAGTGATTTGTTAAATGTGTTCATAATGCATCTCCTTTTTCAAAAGCTGTTTTTCATTTGCCTAAATTATAAAATATTGCACAAATTCACACATCGACTAAACGGACTATTTTGATATAGTCCAAATGGACTAATTTTCACATATTTTTCAACATTTACGTTGAATTTCGTCATAAAAACGGTATAATGGAGTGAAGTGAGAGTCGCGGGCGAATTTATTCGTCCATGGCCGAACGAGCGAACATTAGAGCAAAGCGATATAATGGAGTAAAGTGAGAGTCGCGGACGAATTTATTCGTCCATGACCGAGTGAGTGAACATTAGAGCAAAGCGATATACTAATCTCAATATTGTTTGGGCAAATTATAACTTTCGCAATCAACTGAAACACCGAATTTTGAAAAAGGTATGGTAGTTGGTATGCTTCAAGAGAAAAATAATGTGACCGATAATCACTATTATTCTGATCATCTGCAAAACAAATTACGTTTACTTAACTCAAAAAATGGCACCATCATAGAAGCGCCTTCAGGGTATGGTAAAACTACTGCAGTACGGCACTATTTAGAGGATGCTGCTGCAGATGGCGATGACATTCATTGGTTCATTGCAATGGATGAAGCTCCGGCTGCTCTTTATAGAAGATTGTGCAGTGAAATAGAGAGTATCGATAAGTACGCTGGAGAACGACTGCTTAAGATTGATTTTCCTAATGCATTTACAATTGGAGAAACTTGTGATGCGATTATTTCTATTAAATGTCAACGTAATACTTGGTTTATAATCGACAACTTTCACTTTTTCTCGGCGATTCTTCCACCCGCATTTCTAACTGCATTGCTGGAACATGGTGAAAATGATTTACACGTAATTATTATTGCGCAACCCTTAGATAGCAATTTCATTTCAGCTATTACCGGACATGGCATATTGCATATCAAAGCCCAAGATTTTAACTGGTCAGCCGACGATATCCGTTTATACTTTAAGTTGAATGGTGTCGAATTAACCGCAGTTGAGGTGCAAGAGGTAAAGAGACTCACTGAGGGATGGGTCATAGCCGTATATCTTCAACTCTGTTCTTATCAGGAAACCGGAGCTTTTTCTGATGGAGCTGTACTGAAGCTTATGGAAGAACTTATATGGAATAAAATCACAAATAAGCAACAAAATTTTCTTATGATGCTATCACCTTTTGAGAGCTGCACGATTAATCAAATGTGCAGCATTTTAGGTTGCGATACCCTGCCAAATTATGCCGCAGATAGCCTGTCTATGCCATTTGTGCAATATGTTGCAAAAGAGCAAGCATATAAACCACACACTGCTTTACTCGAATTTTTGATAACAAAACGTCATGAATATGGCATTGAGTTCGAGAATGAATGTTTTAGGAAAGCAGGTGATTTCTACAAGCAAGAAGATATGATTGCAGATGCATTATATAATTTCGCAAAAATAAAGGATTATGAACGAATACTTTCGCTTAATCTTTCTAATGTCATTTATATGGAAATCGGAGATAGTTCATTTTCTGAAATTGCGTTGGATATAGCCCAGAACTGTCCAATCGAAGTTGCTCACGAGTATCCTCTTTCCATGCTTTGTGTAGCGTGGGCACTTAGATTATCGGAAGAATATGATTCATTTGAACGATTATTAAGTGAACTGGATAGTTCATTGTCTAAAACGGGATTACTACGAGCAGAATGGCTGTTACTGTCCGTATATCAACATTTCCCTTTACTGGATAAAATGCTCCCCATAGTTAAGGGTGCCGCAAAAATGTTTGATGGAAACTATTCGAATGTTATATTGCCTGAGGCGCCTTGGGCATTTTATGAGTATAGGCAAATGACAGCATTTCACGCACGACTTGGTGCAGCCGACCATGAAGCCGATATGCTTGAGGAATTTATAAATATTTACTCAAAACTAACCAATGGACACGGAAATGGAGCTGATGCGTTATTTCGCGCTGAACTTGCATATTTGAGATTTGATACATCTCATGCTGAAATACTGGCACATAAAGCAGCTTTTCTTGCCGAAAATAAACACCAAAAAATAGTTCAAGCAGGTGCTGCAAAGCTTCTGGCCGAGATTGCCTTGTTAAAAGCAGACACAGATAGCTGGCAGCGTGCAGTTAATGCCATAGAGCATGCTGCATCCGGCTCTGAACAGAATACTCCTATGCTCAGAACAACGCTCGATGTGGTATATAGTTCTCTTCTTACCCAGCTTCGTGATTATTCCCGGGTTACTGATTGGTTGAAAAATTCTGATTTTATGCATGTTCAATTGCCTGAGTCAGTGCGAGTTAATGCAGTATCAATACATACAACATATTTAATGGGTCAAAATGAGCCGGCACGTTTAATTGGATTATTGCAAACTATGCCTCTCGATAAATTAACTGTTTATGCAGAGTTTTTGTATTACTTCCTATTAGCAATTGGATTTTCTTTGCTCGGTGATCGTAAACAGGCTCTTGTACATCTGGAACTTTCGGCTGAGAAGTCATTGCCCGATGGCTTGATTTACTACTTTGTACGCTTTTCAAAATTACTAAAAGGTCTTTCCGAAGAGTTGATAGAAGATAAGTACCCACAATTTCTCGCTCAATATAAAGAGTGTGAAGAACAATATACCTCTGGTTGGCGCATTTTGCATAATGCTATTGTCACCAATGAATTGCCGTCAGATCTAACCGGGCGTGAACACGAAATTGCTCTTTTAGCCGCAGAAGGTTTGCGCAACAATGAGATCGCAGCAAAACTCTTTGTGAGCGAAAACACTGTGAGAGCACATTTGCGTACGATATATCAAAAATTAGATATAGATCGACGGGCAAAATTGGCACAAAAATTGTGACACACAAAAATTGTAACCCTGAATTATTCACGCATCGCCAATAAATTTGTTTCAATGTTTGCGACTACATAGTTTTTTTGATTCATCGGCTCACCTGTTAGGTGAAGAAAGAAATAGAATAAGGGCCTCAAATTTG
>WQWL01000114.1 GCA_009785345.1 Oscillospiraceae bacterium | reverse complement strand
TTTTGCATGAATGTCGCACATCTCCTTAGGGAACTCTTGTGTCAAATTTTCAGGATGTTCAAAACTCTATTTTTTGGCTGGCATTTTGCGAAAACATAGTTTATCCGCAGACTCTAAATAATCGGTAGGAGAAATAGTTTTGAATCCATTTTTCAAACAAGTTTACGAAATCGTTGAACAAATACCGTATGGAAAAGTTATTTCATACGGCGAAATAGCAAGATTATTAGGCCGACCCCGTGCAGCACGCGAGGTCGGCTGGGCTATGCGACATTGTCCCGAAGGTCTGCCCTGGCAGCGTGTTGTGATGGCGGACGGCAGTGTTACCGGCGGAGATTACGCAGAAATGCGACGCACGATTTTAGAATCAGAAGATATAGTGTTCCTACCAAGTGGACGTGTAGATATGAGCGTTTGCCGTTGGTTAGGATAAGTATAAGGAATGGAGAAATTATAAATGACAGTTACAAAAGGCGATATCAAAAAATCAATACTAGAATCTAAGCTTAATAACAAAACACTTTGCATTCACTCATCATTGAAATCATTTGGTGAAGTTATTGGTGGAGCTAATACCGTAATTGATGCATTTCTTGAATCCGGTTGCACCATACTTGCACCTGCATTTCAATATGACTTCCAAATCCCTGCAATTGAGAATATTGAACAAAATGGAGATTATGAATACGAAAATTCTTTAAAACCACATCATCGCATATACAGTACTAACATTAGCAATATAACAGCTGACATGGGTGCGATTCCTAAAGCCATGGTAAACACAAAAGGAAGACATCGCGGAAATCATCCCAGCGACTCATTTGTTGCATTGGGACCTCATGCTGAAGAGTTGATTTGTGTTCAAACATTCGAAAATGTCTATGGTCCTTTTCAAAAAATGATAGAGATGGGCAGCAAAATCATTATGATGGGCGTTGGTCTAAACAAAATGACAGCCATTCACTATGCAGAGCAACTATCTGGACGTGAACTTTATGTTCGTTGGGCATTGGATCACAATGGAAACCCTGCACGCTATCGAATGGGAAGCTGTTCTGAAGGATTCGAGAGGCTCGCTCCAGCAATCTCACATCTTGAGCAAAAAACAACCGTAGGAAATAGCGCGTGGCGCATTTACCCAATTAAAGAAACTGTGTATGCTTGTGCAGACGCTATAGGAAATAATCCAGAATCAACACACTGTGATAATTCCGATTGCAAATGGTGTAACGATATGCAAAAAGGCGGTCCGATTTTAAACATCAATTTCTAATCCAACAGGACAATGATCGCTACCATAGATTTCCGGAAGTATAAATGCATCTTTCACATTTTCAACAAATCGGTCAGAGCCAAGGAAATAATCAATACGCCAACCAACATTTCTCTCACGAACACCAGGCATATACGACCACCACGTGTATGCATCCGTTTTCTCAGGATTAAAATGTCTAAAATAATCTGTAAACCCCACATCTAAAAGCGTTGTCAACTTAGTGCGCTCCTCAATTGTGAATCCGGCATTACGCACATTTGACTTCGCATTTTTAATATCCATCTCTGTATGAGCCACATTTAAATCACCACAAATAAGCACAGGTTTAATCTTATCAAGACTGCAAACAAACTCTCTAAAATCATCTTCCCAGCGCATACGATAGTCCAAACGTCTCAATTCATTTTGTGAGTTCGGAGTGTAGACATTTACAAGATAAAACTTTTCATACTCAACTGTAATAACCCTCCCCTCACGATCATGCTCATCAATATCCATTCCGTTTGCAACAGCAATTGGTGTAGTTTTTGTAAAAACTGCTGTCCCTGAATAACCCTTTTTATCCGCCGAATTCCAAAACTCTTCATAACCACGCAAATCAAGTTCAGCTTGCCCCTGCATCATTTTGGTTTCTTGAAGACAAAACACGTCAGCATCAAGCTCCTTAAATTTCTCCATAAAGCCCTTCTTTAAACTTGCACGAAGCCCATTTACATTCCACGATATTAATTTCAAATTAATGCCCATTCCTCTCTCAGAATATTTGTTCCGAGAAAAATCTTATCACAAATCACCTATTTGTTCAAGTAATTCACATTTGAATACAGTACAGCTATACGCAAAATCACATAATTATTTATAAGTTAAACTAATGTCCTATATAGTACGATAATACTAATTGTAACTTTCAAATGATAAATATGGCTTGCTTTATTAACATATATGAAGTAGAGTTAGATAGAAATTATAAAGGCGAATCGCCGGATGGAGATAGGTATTGATGATAGGTTTATATATCGGAATTGGAGTCGTTGCAGGAGTTATACAATATTTGCTGCTTCAGCTATTCACAGGCACTCTTACTAAAGGTAAAGGCAAAGTTGGCGGAAGATCTGTCCTTTACGCACTTACACAATTTCTCTTCCCATTCATTGTACTGGTAGTGTGTGCACTTTTATTAGTTGACAGCTTAATGTGGGTTGGTATTGGCATGGCATCTGCACTCATAATCTGTGCAGTCACTAGGTTTATAATAACCGCAAAAGCTGGTAAAAAAGACTAATGCTAATCCCCGTTTGAAAGCGAAATGAGATAGAAGTAGGCGCAGTGAGATTTGTGACAGAGCATTTCGAAAGGAATGGTCATAAGTTTGAATAAAATTCAAACTTTCAATGTGCCAATTTGCTCTCCCTACGGGAAACCGCAAATTAATGCACGAAATGACCATCCCTTATTCATGGTTATTTTGTGACAGAGCATTTCGAAAGGAATGGTCATAATTATGATTAATTGGGTGTTGCTTTTTATTTCTATTGCCCTTGTCGTCACAGGGTTTCTATGGAGGCGGAAAATCCTTTTGAAACCTGACTCTGATGAAGTGACTTCCAAAAGGATTGAGCGCAACAAATTAGTTGCGACTGTCGCTATTGTTGTCGGTGGCTTTCTTTTTACTACACGATTGCTTACAATTATATTCGGTTCGCAAAATGAGCCGCTAGAATTTTCTCTGTGGCCTAATCGCGTTCAGGTGTTTGGGTTTAGTTTGAGTTATACAATTATTTTCACATGGATAGCAATGGCAGCTCTCATAATCGCCGCTCTTATCATTCGCTTAACAGTTTTTAAGCACCCTAAAGAAAAACCAAGTGGCGTACAAAATGCAATCGAACTCATTGTTGAATCCGTTGGAAATTATACTGATGCAAAAGCTCATGGAACCGGCGAATTCTTATGTTCATACATTTTAACTATAGCTTCACTTCTAATTATAAGCGCATTTCTCGAATTATTTAGACTCCGCCCTCCAACAGCCGACATAACTATGACTCTATCACTCGCAGTAATGACATTTATATTTATTAATGCTTATGGAGTAAAGAAAAAAGGTGTGCTCGGACGGTTGAAATCACTGGCCTCACCTACGCCGCTTGTTTTTCCATTTCGCGTTATTTCTGATTTAGCAATTCCTGTTTCACTTGCATGTCGCCTTTTTGGTAATATGCTCGGCGGAATGATTGTTATCGACCTGCTTTATATGGCTCTAGGAAATAACGCAATCGGAATCCCAAGCGTTTTCGGTCTATATTTTAATGTATTTCATCCGCTGATACAAACATACATCTTTGTAACACTATCACTTACATTCATCGATGAAGCAATAGAATAATTTACCGAAAGACACGGGGACAGTTTATCTGTCTTGTTAGTAAATCTCTTCGCTTTCAGATGTATGTTCGAAGACAGAAACTAACGTCATTCTGCGCGAAGTCGCAGAATCCAAAAAATCTGTGAATTACTAGATTCTGCGACTTCGCGCAGAATGACAAATTTTGGGAGGATAAAAAAATGAATTACATTGGAATCGCACTCAGTTTATTATCATGTGTCGTTGCAGCAATTGCAATGGGTTTTGCAGTCGGAAAAGCAATGGACGCAATCGCACGACAACCAGAATCAGCAGGTAAAATCAACTCTACACTATTACTTGGACTGGCACTTATCGAATCAACAGCAATTTACGGTTTTGTAATCGCACTCATATTAATATTCGTCGGACCCGCAAGCGGCGGCTGATTTGTTCCATTTTGTAGGGGCGAACCGCGTTCGTCCGCAATGCATATGCAAACAAAATTCAGACAGGCGACCGATACGGTTGTGCGTCCAATGCAAGCAGTTTAAAAGATTGTAAAGCCAAATTCCCCTCCATGGAGGGGTGCCCGGGCGGTAAAGTACAAAGGGGTTGAAATCATGGATCTTCATCCTGTAGATATAATAATAAGTCTTATAAATATAGTTGTGCTCTTTATACTACTACGCCTCATTTTATGGAAGCATGTAATTCGATTTTTAGCAGAGCGCGAGGGACGTGTCAAAGGCGAAATGGACGACGCAGAAAAACGTCGACTTGAAGCTGAAGCACTTCATGGCGAATATAATAAAAAAATTGAAAACATTGAGGAACGTGGTCGTGACATGATGCGCGAAAGTAAAGCCAAGGCAAACGAGGAGTCAGAGAAAATTCTAAAAGAAACTCGCGACAAAGCAAGAATAATCATAAGTGACGCTGAGGCTCGTATTGCTGAAGAAAAAGAGCAAGCTCTCGAAGAATCACAGGTTGAAGTTACCCAATTAGCAACAGAAATGGCATCGCGAATCTTAGAGCGCGAAGTCTCACTAGAGGATAACGCTCATATAGTTGATAGCTTTTTTGGTAAGAAGTAGAGGAGTAACCAAAATGGACAGACCAATTTTAATAGTGGCTTCTAAAAATGACGAAAAATTAATTTCTTCAATTTGCAATGGATTTGAAGGCAAGCTTGGCATGAAACTTGATTTTGACATTGTCGAAAGCAAGAAGATTACAGGCGGTTTCATTGCAGTCATTGAAGGCAAAGTCTATGACGCCAGTTTCTCCTCACGTCTTCATGAGCTAGGACGCCAAATGACAAATCCTGTTGAGAGAAAATCAGTTGTTGAGTCTTCATTTTCTACTGTGGGTACAATGCTTAAAGAACGCATAATGTCGTCTGATCCTGATCCTCTTGTTTATGATTATGGAATAGTCAAAAGCTTCAGCGATGATATTGTGCACATTCAAGGACTTGCAAATTGTCATTATGGCGAGCTTTTAACCTTTGAAGGTGGAGCCACAGGTCTCGCACTTGATCTCGTTCTTGGTGGTGTCGGTGCTGCACTCCTAGGCGGAGCCGTTTCTACAACCAGCCTTGTACAAAAGTCAGGTCGTATCGCGGAGATTTGTGTCGGCGATGAACTGTTAGGACGTGTTGTCAACCCACTCGGAAAACCACTCGATGGCAAAGATTTAAACTGCGATAAGTTCAGAGCCATTGAATCTCATGCCCCTACAATAATGCAACGTGGAGCTGTAAATACACCGCTGGAAACCGGGATAATGGCAATCGATAGCATGATTCCAATCGGACGCGGACAACGTGAGCTAATTATCGGAGATAGACAAACAGGAAAAACTTCCATTGCCATGTCATCAATTATGAACCAGCGCGATACCGGCGTTCTATGTGTCTATTGCGCAATTGGACAAAAAACCTCAACAGTTTCAAACATTGTACATATGCTCAAGCAATCCGGCGCACTAGATCACACCGTCGTAGTTGCCGCAATGGCAAGCGATACTGCAGCAATGCAATACATCGCCCCTTATGCAGCATGTGCAGTAGCGGAAGAATTCATGTATAGCGGACGCGATGTGCTTGTTGTATATGATGACTTATCAAAACATGCCGTAGCATACAGAACAATGTCACTTCTTCTGAGACGCCCATCAGGACGAGAAGCCTACCCTGGTGACGTTTTCTACCTACATAGCCGTTTACTCGAGCGAGCTGCAAAACTTTCACCAGAGCTTGGTGGAGGCTCTATGACAGCACTTCCTATAATAGAAACAATGGCAGGTGATATTTCTGCATATATCCCCACAAATGTTATTTCAATAACTGACGGTCAAATATATTTAGAAACCACTATGTTTAATGCAGGACAACGCCCCGCCGTTAATGTCGGATTATCAGTTTCTCGCGTAGGTCGTGCTGCACAACGCAAGGCAATGCGAGCTGTGTCAGGCAGTTTACGTCTACAGATAGCACAATACAGAGACATGGCTGTTTTTGCCCAATTCGGCGCAGACATTGACTCAGCAACCGCAGCACTACTCCGTAGAGGAGAGCGACTTATTCAATTACTGATACAACCTTCTGAGCGAAACTATAAACTGTCAGAGCAGGTTATTCTTCTGCTCGCAGCTGAAAGTGCTAAGTTCGATAGCTGTGAGTTAAATAAGGTCAGCGATACTGCTAAAAAATTACTGGATTTCGTGTCGAAAAACGGAAAAGCCATCACTGACAATATTAATAATGTCGGTGAATTGACCGATGAGAACAAAGACGAATTAGAAAAACTGTTCGAGCAGTTTTTTAATACTAACACCTAACTTCATGTAGGCGGGTATAGATTGGAGACCACTGAAAAAGTCCATTTCGTCATCCCGGGCTTGACCCGGGATCTATGACAAAGCTTGATTCTATTAGATTGCGGATTAAGTCCGCAATGACGGTACATAAAGTATACATTTTGTCAGTGACCTCATAGATAGGGTAAAGTGATATGCAAAAAGCTAATGAGATTCGTGATCATATATCCGCTATTGAACAAACGCGGAAAATAACGGGCGCTATGGAAATGATCTCCTCAAACAGAATGAGGCAGGTCATGAGTCATATTGAACACAATCGCGAATACTTTGCATATATTCGCAGGACGATGAAAGAAATCCTGACATCTACTAAAGATATTTCCCATCCATTTTTGTCAGCCCGTGAACGACAAAAATGCACATATGTTGTCATTTCAGGAGACAAGGGATTCTGCGGTGCGCATAATGCAACTGTTCTTAACTTTGCACTCAATCGCATTCGTGCAAACCCAAACTCAGAGCTTATCACACTAGGAAATACAGCATCATCATTTTTCAACTCACATGGTATGAACCCTACAAAAAGCATGTCCGGTATTGTACAAGATCCGACGCTAAGTAATGCTCGTGAAGTCGTGAGAAAGTTAACCGGAATGTATGAAAATATGGAAACCGATGAAATTCGTGTAATATACACATCTTTTTATGGCGAAACAAAACGACAGCCTGTTGAGGCTCGACTTTTACCGGTAGTTGTGCATGACTACGCTGACATAAGGGATGCTCAAGAACTTGAAGGAATAATTTACCATCCATCTGCACAAACTGTTTTTGACTTCATGGTGCCACAGTTTATTTTTGGTCTTTTCTTTGGAATAATGGTTCAGGCATACGCCAGTGAACACTTCTCGCGAATGACAGCAATGCGCTCTGCAACAACAAACGCAAAAGACATGATTGATAAGCTCAACATACAATACAATCTCGCAAGGCAAAGTGCCATTACAAACGAACTCTCTGAAATAGCCGATGCAGCAGAAATATTAAGGGGTGAAGAAGATGAAGAATATTACTAGCCAGGTGAACAATACAGAAAATGTGCCTGATAACGGTATCGACACAAAAACTAACTCTGCTGCATGTGTAACAACAGATGATTCCACATATGCTAATTCTGACATGAGTACTGACTCTAATACAAATAGCACTAATTTTGGAGTTATCATAAAAATTAGTGGTCCTGTTTTAGATGTTCGCTTTAACCACGATGCTAATGAGCCGAAGCTATATGACTTACTTGTCACCACCGACGGCAGACATATGGAAGTCTCTGCGAATGTTGCTCCAGGAGTCGTGCGCTGCATAGCTCTTGATGCTACAGATGGTCTTTGCTGCGGTACAGAAGTACGCTCAACCGGTCGTTCAATACATGTTCCTGTTGGTCCAAATGTAATTGGACGTGTTGTTGATGTGTTGGGACGTCCTATTGATAATGGCGCACCCATTGAAGATGCGCCACTATGGAATATTCATCGTAAAGCACCTAAATTTACAGACTTAACTCCGGTCGCAGAGTTTTTTGAAACGGGAATTAAGGTAATAGACCTACTCACCCCATACTCAAAAGGCGGGAAAGTTGGTTTATTCGGAGGAGCTGGTGTAGGAAAAACCACGCTAATTATGGAACTAATTTATAATATCGCAACCGTACATGGTGGTTATTCTGTATTTGCCGGAGTCGGAGAACGTAGTCGTGAGGGGTCAGAGCTTATACAAGATATGAAAACATCTGGTGCAATTGATAAAACAGCACTTGTTTTTGGTCAAATGAATGAACCACCCGGCTCGCGTATGAGAGTTGGACTTACCGGGCTAACCATGGCAGAGTATTTCCGTGATGAAATGAATCGAGATGTATTGCTTTTCATTGACAACATTTATAGATATGTTCAGGCTGGCAATGAGGTTTCAGCTTTACTCGGAAGAATGCCGTCCGCTGTTGGTTATCAACCCACCCTTGCAGGCGAACTTGGAACACTTGAAGAACGCATTGTATCTACGAAAAATGGCTCTGTCACATCTGTACAAGCAATTTATGTGCCTGCTGATGACTTAACGGACCCTGCGCCTGCGACAATATTCTCTCACTTGGATGCAACTACTGTTCTATCACGAAGTGTTGCAGAAATCGGTGTCTACCCCGCTGTATCGCCCCTTGAATCATATTCGCGAATACTTGAGCCATCCATTGTTGGCACAGAGCATTATAATACAGCACAGGGTGTAATTACTTGTTTGAATAGATATAAGGAATTAAAAGATATTATTGCAATACTCGGCATGGATGAGCTCAGTATTGAGGATCGTCAAACTGTATATCGAGCACGTAAAATCCAGCAGTTTCTTTCTCAACCTTTCTCCGTTGCAGAAACATTTACCGGAATGGAAGGACGGTTCGTTTCGCTAAAGGACACTATTCGTTCATTTGCAGCAATTCTAGGCGGCGACGTTGATGACTTGCCGGAAGCCGCATTTTTTCTGGTAGGTGACATTGATGAAGCGTATAGCAAAGCTAAAGCTTTGTAGGGGTTAGGGTCTAGGGGTTAGGGTTTAGTAAAGGTTTTGCAATATGTCAACCTCTGTGGTTGCCATATTGATTTTTACTTGCAACATAATTCATAACAGTTGTTTCGTTTGCTTCCATCAACACTAACCCCTAAACCCTAGCCCCTAACCCCTAAAAACCGGAGGTTTTCCTTATGTCAAAACTATTCAATCTCAAAATCTTAACACCAGAGCGTACTTTCTTTGACGGTGATGTTGAGGGTGTGACAGTTGATGCGTCTGATGGGAATCTCATGATACTTGCAGATCATACACCGATTATTACGCCTGTCAGTATAGGCAACATAGGTATTAAAATTGATAGTATGTGGGAACACTCCATAAATTCTGAAGGTTTCCTTGAAGTTCGTGAAGATGGTGTTCTAATATTTGTTCAAGCATGCGAACGTCCGGAAGAAATTGATGCTCGACGAGCAGAGGAAGCAAAAAAACGTGCAGAAGAACAAATGAGGCAAAAGCAAAGTATGAGCGAATACAAGCAATCAAAAGTCGCTCTGGCACGAGCGTTAGCTCGTCTACAAGCCGGAAGTAGTCGTATGCACTAGTGGTCTGTGTCACCCAAAAGTTGCATATTTCCGTGTATATTTTCACAATACTGCGTTGTTCGTCAGTTAAATACCGATGGGTATTCGCCCTCCTCACGCCTTGTCTTGTAAAAATATA
>WQWL01000113.1 GCA_009785345.1 Oscillospiraceae bacterium | reverse complement strand
GAAAGGCGATGATTCCAAAATGAAAAACGAACAAAATACTACCCAACCAACAACTGGTGCCACACACCCTGCAAATGACAAAATCGAAATGTTACCAGTTTCAAAGCTTGAAGATTTCAAATCGCACCCGTTCAACGTCACGGAAAATGAGGATTTTAATAAACTTATGGAAAGCATAAAGGAAAACGGTGTTCTTATGCCTGCAATCGCCAGACCCAAAGGCGATAGTTATGAACTCATCTCTGGTCATAGACGCAAAGCTGTATGTGAGAAACTCGGCATCGACACTATGCCGGTAATTGTGCGAGAAATGACTGATGAGCAAAGTATTATTTACATGGTCGATTCCAATGTCCAAAGAGAGAATATCCTTCCAAGCGAGAAAGCATTTGCATACAAGATGAAAATGGACGCACTCAAGCGACAGGGGCAACGTTCTGACCTCACTTCGACACCAGTGGTGTCGAAGTTGCGAACCGATGAAACTGTAGGGCTTGAATCTGGAGAAAGTCGCGAACAGGTTCGCCGATACATAAGGCTAACAGAACTTAACCCACAATTATTGAAGCTAGTTGACGAGGGCAAAATCGGACTCCGACCCGCAGTCGAGTTGTCTTTTCTAACTAAACCACATCAGAAGCTTCTACTATCAGTGATGGAATCAGAGCAATCAACTCCATCTCTGGCGCAGGCACAAAAGTTGAAGCTATATAGCCTTGAGGGATTACTTGACGAAAATAAGGTGACATCACTAATGCAGCAACAAAAGCCAAATCAACACGAGAGCATAAAAATATCCTGTGGAAAAATCAGAGAACTTCTGAATAAAGATATGACTGTCAATGAAATCGAAAACTTCATATTTAGTGCTATTACAGACTATCAGAAAAAGTTGCAAAGACAACGAAATGACCGCGCCCGATAGTGTACACGTAAATATACAGCCTCGTGTTGGCACAGTTGCCAACACGAGGGGTCTGTACTAAAGTAAGGAGACACATAAAATGACCACATTAACTGTAGATAAAATAGAACTAAAACACGCATATTTAGATGATTTTTACCACTACACACGAGAAAGAAATGATGAGTGTGAAGCCGGAACCAGTATCGAAACTATATTACTAAAAATCATGCTTGATAATTACCAACAAAAAAATGAGGAGACAGATTGATATGACTATAATCGAAAAATTAAAATCCAGAGGCATAATCCCAAAAGCTGTATTGTACGCTCGTTTCTCATCGGACAACCAACGTGAGGAGTCAATTGATGCACAACTTCGAGCAATGCACGAATATTGTCGGCGCAATGGTATTGTAGTTATTCGCGAGTATTGCGACAGGGCACGTAGTGCAACAACTGATGAGCGTCCGGAATTTCTTGCGATGATTGATGATTCCAAGAAATGTGACCATGACTTTGTTGTTGTGCATAAGCTTGACCGTTTCACACGTAATCGCTATGACTCTGCATACTATAAGCGTGAATTGAAGAAGAATGGCATTACATTGTTATCCGTGCTTGAGTATATGGATGACAGTCCAGAGAGCATTATTTTAGAATCCGTACTCGAGGGTATGAACGAGTATTACTCAAAGAATCTTTCACGAGAGGTTATGAAAGGACTTTTGGAGTCTGCACGAAAGTGTCAGGCTCTCGGAGGTCGCCCGCCTTATGGGTATAAAGTTAATCAGGCAACACGTCGTTATGAAATCAATGAAGATGAAGCGGGTGCTGTTCGATTGATTTATCAGCGTGTCTGTGAAGGCTTTGGCTACTCTGAGATTATCACAGAGCTTAACAATCTTGGTTATAAAACTCGGAATAATAATCCTTTTGGCAAAAATAGTCTGACTGAGATTTTAAGGAATGAAAAATATAAAGGCATCTATATTTTCAATCGTGCCTCATCTGCTGCTCCGGATAGAACTCGCAATAATCACAAAGATAAACCCGATGATGAGATCATTCGCATTCCCGGCGGCATGCCTGCACTTGTTGATGAGATAACATTTGACCGTGTAACCGCACTAATAAAAACTCGTTCCCGCTCATCACCACACGCAAGGGCAAAAGAGAACTATATGCTTGTGGGTAAAATTTTCTGTGGAATATGTGGCGCATCATATTGCGGCAACCGTTCTCACAATGGCAGAAATAAAAGACTGCTCGTCACATATCGGTGCACAAAGAGCAAAACTCATGGCAACTTGCGTTGTACCAACAGAGATGTTAACCGCAACTATCTTGAGAGTTTCGTCTTTAACCGTATTGGAGAGCTAATTTTTAGCAAAGATAGGATTCCAAAACTGATTGCTGCATATCATAGTCAACAAAATCAAAATACTGTAGAAACCAGTTCAGCTCAAAAGCGATTATACTCAAAGCTAGAAGATGTACAGAAAAAGATTGATAATATTGTTTCTGTGATAACGCAAACTGGTAGCCCATCTCTGCTTGAGAGTTTAGAAAAACTTGAAGAAGAAAAAAAGTCGCTAACTGTACAAATAAGTTTGGAAGAAAGTCGTAATATGAAGGAACGACTTGATGAGATTGAGATTGTTGCGGCTTATCGCAGAGCACAAGAGCTTTTTGAGAGTGGTAGTTTGCCACAACGCAAGCAACTTCTAAATCTCTATCTCAAGCGTATAAATGTATATCCGGAATATGTGCAGATTCATCTGCACAAGATTCCATCGAATCTAAAAAACCCTTCTTGTGAAGTAGCTCAACCCGCTGATAACAGCGGGTCAGAGCTAAGATTCCTTATTGATAATTTGCAAAAAGAAAATTCCGTGTCCCACCCAAATAAGGGCAGGACACGGGAAAATTTGGTGGTGGTGAATCACCAATAAAATATCCAATGTTTTCTTTAGTTGTCGGTATCTCTTTTTCTATATCGTCAATCAGGTTGGTGTCAATCTCAGTCAATGTATCACCATTGTAAAGTACGATTGTTATCCGACCATCATCATATGCATATATTTTATCTACAAGTACATTTACAAGTGTTTTCCTATACTTAATGTCAGAAATATCTCCATTTTGCAAATCTTCCAACATAAACTTTACGTCTCGTCGAGTTATCCTACTTTTCCGACTTTCCTCTATTGCCAACTGAATATGTAACTCTCTCGATTGCTTTACCATTAGTGACATTTCATTCATTATGATCGCCTTAATATCATCATCTTCACATAATTTAAGGGTACTCATCAAGTTAGTGTGTTGTTTCTCATTATCTGCAATCAGCTTTTCGAGTCGTTTTAAGTTGACATTGTTCTTCTGCTCAAGTTTATTATGTGCCATTACTTCATCAGTAATTTTCTTAATATTCTCGTCGGTCAACATTTCTCTGCATTTATTGATTACAGTATCTTCGATTCTTTTCTTGCGAATATTTCTTTTATCACATATTTTTCTCTTTCGGCCATTACACATATAGTATCTATGTATTTTCTTTGCCTTGCTTGTTCCACTCCAACCAGACATTATTTCTTTACAATGTCCGCAATAAAGTTTCAAAGTCAATATATATGCGTATTCACCTACAGCCTTGTTTTTTGCAGGTGCTTTTTTATTTTTAGATAAAGCTAATCCTGCCCGCTCAAATAAATCATCATCAACTATCCGTGCAATTAATCCAGTATATTCTGTACCTCTGTATGTGAATATCCCTATATACTTTTTATTTAACAGAAGTTTACGAATAGAATTTTTGTTGAACTCTCTGCCTATTGAGGTTTTGATACCTTGACTATTTAGATGTCTGATTATCTGTGCCATTGTCATGCCCTCATCGGCATACATTTCAAATATCCGCTTTACCGTTGGCGCAGTCTGTTCATCAACAACAAACTTCTTTTTACCTTTTTCTTTCGATTCATCTACAAGCACAGCTTTGTACCCTAATGCTGGCACACCACCTAGTGAAAATCCACGCTCTGCATTATAATCCATTCCTCTGCCTATTTTTTGTGCTAACTCATCACTATAATATTGAGCCTGTACCATGAGCATATTAAGTAACATTTTCGCCGATGGATTACCACCTGAAATTGCCTCTGTCGCAGAAATAAGCATTACATTATACTTTTCAAGTTCTTCAGCATATTTTGAAGATTGGGATAGTGTCCGACTAAAACGGTCAACACTATAGATAACTATTGCTTTGAATAGCTTTCGCTTTGCATCCAAAATCATTTTTTGAAACTCTGGTCTTTCATCAGTACGACCACTAATAGCCTCATCTGCATACTCGGTAATAACTGTGTAGGCATTTCTCTCACAATAATCTCGGCATACTTTTAGTTGTTGCTCTATACTGGTTTCACTCTGTTTGTCACTACTGTACCTTGCGTAAATTGCGATATTCATAATAATTTCACCTCATAATTTAATTTGCACCAACTTTCATTTTCCTCAAGTTGATTGCTTTATATAAGGTGCCCTGACTCAAATTGCAACGCCTACAGATTTCAGCTATGCTGAACTCCCTGCTGTCGTACATCGACAATGCAATTCTAACCTCCTTTTCACACTTCGGCTTTCTGCCGCCCTTTCTCCCACGAGCTCTGGCCGCTTCAAGTCCTTCTTTAGTTCGCTCGACTATTAAGTCGCGTTCAAATTCGGCCAGAGCACACATTAATGTAGTAAACATTCTTCCATATGATGTGCTTGTGTTTATTTCCTCTTTGTCCGACACAAGAGTGACATTCATCGCATTAAAATTGTCAATTAATGCCAACAAGTCTTTTGTCGAACGTCCAAGCCTAGATAGGCTTTCAATATAGACGGTGTCACCCTCACGAACTTCGTCCATCAGTCTGTCCAGCTGTGGTCTGTTCGCTTTTGTACCCGTCATTTTCTCCATGAATCGGTATCGCTCATTTATACCTACTCTGTTGAATACGTCTTCTTGTCTTGTCAACGCTTGAGCGTGCGTCGATACTCTCCCATAACCATAAATCATTTGGACTCTGCCTCCTGTGTGCTATGATATTGACATTATATTAAACGTATGGGTTTTTGTCAATAGATTTTTATCAAAGTTTTTATAATATTTTCACATGACTAAATCCCCTCGTACCAATGTATAAGGGGATTATATTTAATCATGGTTTTTTGTAATATCATCTTGCTAATACAATAGATATGGTGTAGACTTTTAATAAAAATAAAATGATTGGAGTAACTCACATGGAAAACAAAGGAAATGACGTTTCACAAAACCCTAATGGAGCCCCACTAGTATTTTTTGAAGCCAATGCCTACTTATATCTGATTAAATTGTTTATAAAACTAAACTCAATACCAGTATTAAAGCCTTCATACGGCAATGAAAATGGTTTTATTTCATATCTCGCTTTTTCCCTCTCATCTGATGGCTCTGTATTCCTGCATGAAGCTATCAAGTATCTAAAAGAATTTTCTGACAACTCATCAAGTCAAGACTTTCCAGAAAACTTTCTATCAGACTTAGAAAATGTCCGGAATAATGTACATACATACAATAAGCGTGGAGGATATCAAAAGAAAGCTGATAATATTATTCAGGGAAAACTAATCGAATACGAAATGGATACACCTGATAGTTTGTATTTTCTTAGAAGCGACATTTCTTTGATATTTGAGATTGTAAACAATAAAAGGAAATTTATAGGAAGCGATTACTTCATCTATCATTCATTTGTCGATATTGAAGGAAAAACATGGTCTGGTACACGTTTTAATAAGTATGCAGAAAATTTAAGTGCAGCAATAAAAGGTATCGCAACCACTATTGATGACTCAGTTTATCAATTAGCAGAGTTAGATATGGGCAATAATTTGCCAAGAATTGAGCTATTTGATTACAAAAGCCCCGACCTTTTTACACGAGTTAAAACAAACAAACCAATAACTTTGCGATTACTGCTTGCATTGACACAAATTAGCTATCCCATCATGCTTGTTGAGGATATAATTGATATCACCTTGATGGAATCAACTTTATGGATGTGCTTTTTTACTAAACTCATGTCCATCAAGTACGATGAAACTATAGATAATATCAATAGCATATTAACGCACGCAGAGAGTACCGACCGTAATGTTGTCAATGATATTTTATCCACAAACGGGATAGACATAAATAATCTTCGTGCACGCAATTTTGCTCAAAAGCTAAGAAATTCTATTCACTATCAGCGCATACCCTTTGATGCAACACTATGTGATAGTGGAACAACAAAAGAAGTAATCGAGGTAACATACCTTTCTATTACCGAAACTAAAACTATGGATGAGTTCCGCACACAAAGCAATCATATGTTTGAAGAAGCTAAACAATTGCAAAATGCAATACAGGAATATTTTTCATTAAATAAAACTTATTAGACGGCTCTGTACCCATATATTTAATCTTCTTATGCTCGCATACTTATTTTACCTCACCCTGCGACTCTTTCAGATTCTCAAGTGCATATTCACAACATTGAACGACAAGAGCATTTAGCGATACATCTTTTTTCTGTGCCAACTCTTGAAGTCGATTTACCAACAACATTGGCATGCGAAATGTCTTATTTGTCATTTCTGGTTTTTTCACATCAAACATAATGATACACGTCCTTTCTTACACATCATTATGAGTGTGAATCAACACATGATATACCTCTTGTTTTTGCACGTTTATATTCGGTGCATATAGCAGTTGATTTATTGCGTGCATTATATTATGATAGACCAACAACAACATATTCTGAAAGGTGGTTCCTCCATGAAAAAACTTTCCATTATTATACTGGCTCTAGCTCTAATTTTATTGCTAACAGCGTGTGTGCCACACGACCTTGTTTCAAGAGTTGAGGATTTAGAAACAGAGGTGGCAAGACTTGTTTCAGTGCGTGAGGCGATTGAATCAATGATTGAACTTAGACAAGAGGAACTTGAATTGGCGATTGAGTTGGCGCGTGAAGAGTCCATAGCACTCGAGTTGCAAATTGAAGAACTCGAAGCACTGTTGGAAAATATTGATGACCCTGATGTGCAACGCAGAATTGCAGAGGAAGTTCTTGGTTTAGTTTCACCAGATGACGATTAAAGCATTTTGCCGATATTTTCAACACAGTCAGGCTTTGTATTCTTCCTCTCACTATCACACATAAAAGTATTTCCGCTGTCGAATTGTTTTCATTGGCATATCTGAATACTCTAAACTCTGAAACTTATCGACAGCGAAAATTTTATTCTTCTTATAAAATTGAAAATGATTATTGATGGATTTAATGGTTAAAATGGATTTATTACTCTAACCATTCTATCCATTTTATCCATATATATGCGGGTTGATAAGATATTTTGGTCTCGACCTGCGACCAACATTTTTATACTCTACCTCCACTTCTTTAAGATATCCATATTCTGTAAGGAGTTCGAGAGCAGGAATTAAATCACTACATTTGTTAAATTTCCCCCGACAAATACGAAATATTCCATACGTTGTTAATTCAGTGTTTTGATTACTCTTTATTTGTTGCAATACATATTTTGCATCCTGTGTCTGCTCGTCAATGCCCATAAGTTGATATACTACTTTAGCGTGATTCATATAGTAAACCCCTATATCTATCGCTTTTTTTAGTGTATCTTCTGAAATATATTGTTCTTCTGTATTTCCGCAAATCAAATGCAATATCCCAGCTATCCGTAAAATACTACCATGCAATTTCGTTGCAAACTCTGCCATATTTTCAAGATCCGTGGCGAAACGTGGCTCACACTTATTTGCAAATTTCTCCGACAATGAATGTGCTTTTGAAGATAGTTTCAGCACCCTATTGCTAGCATTTGGCAGGTCAAGTAGTTTGTAACATAGTTCTTTATAAGCAACTACATATTTATCGGGAATTGGCTCTGTATCGTATTTTCTGTTTCCAACCTTTGAAGCAGGATATGAGTAGAGAAAGCGAGCAACTAATCCACGTCCACGGAAGATTTCATTTGACATTAAGCCTTCTATTACTTGTGGTTGTACTGTAAGTAATATTGTTAGATTCGGATTATCTATACGTTCGTGTTCTCTACCTACTCTGTCGATTCTTATCGGCTCACTAAAGTGTGCTTTAAGAATAGCATCAATATTCGGAGACTTTGAGTAGCGTCCCTGTAGAATTTCAAAGATTCCACCTTCACTTGATATAATTGATATCTTCCCCCTGTTTTTTACCATTAGAGACACTAGTGCTTCTGGTGTCACATCGTCTGCCAATAATCGCAAATATTGCAACTCATCAAAGTTCAAAAGTTCCTCACGCTTGCGTAACAACTCATTCATTGTCGATAAGCTACCTGATTTGGTAAACTCGACATCTAAGTCATTAACTTCTTTTTCTAAAATCCTCTTCTCTAATTTACCCCGCTCAATATTTAATTCATTCTCTTCATTCCACTCTTTTTCGTACTCGTATAGTGGCTTGGTCATCAACCGTAGTACAGGAGATTTGCGTTCACCTGGCTTAGCAATTACAATACTATACAAACTAAGCTGCTCGACCCAGTCAGGTTTTCCCTCAACTACATATTTACCCTGCACACAAGTTGCCATGACCGCCAGAACCACGACTCCTGCCATGTCTATCGGTGTTTGTGTTGCTTCTGATACTGCAAGAACATAATTTCTCACAACTGATGGCAAGCTGTTTATAGGAAATTCTGGTTGCTCAATTGAGTCAAGCGGAATTGGCTGTTCCCATTCATCATAACTATATGTTTCTTTGTTCATTGCTCACACCCACTTTCGTCAACTGTTTTATCAGTATCGTTTGTATGATTGATACTGACAGGATACAAATATGGGTTGAACCGAATTGTGATAGGTTCTATTGGTTTGCCTTTTGCGTTTTCAAGTTCTTTTCGATAAGAAATTAAATACCTCTTCAAATTACTATCGCAATGCGATTTTACATCATCGTAAATCGCTTTCGCTATGTCAGCTCCCTGTTTCTTGCTTAGATTAATCTTTTCCATAATAACTTCTCCTTATAAATAAATATAGCTAGACAGAGTTTGAATTTTGTTCCGGTACTCTGACCAACTATACTGGGGAGAAACTAAATATTAAATTTTGCCTTAGCTACAGCTATTGTACTATATTTCCCTCATTTGTCAACAATTAGTTTTTGACTTTTTCTGACCATATTGAGAAAGGCTGATATTTCAAGTATATTCTCATTAACATCAGATTTCACCACGTCTCTCACAATCTCCGCTGTTAGATTCTAATTTTAGATATATCTTCATATATATGAGGTCAAAATCATTCAACTGGGATTAACCAGTCTCCCCGTATGAGATATTTCATCTGATTTCTCATATAAATAATGAAAAAGAACGATATATTTCAATCGTTCTCTCATAAGTCTGCCCAAAATGTAACACTAAATGCTCCTCTAAAGAAGTGAAAATAGGTGTTATTTTTTGGGTCATTTGGTGGACCTGAGGGGAATTGAACCCCTGTCCGAAAGCATTTCAACGTAAACTTCTCCGGGCGCAGACGGTTATTTTTAGGTTACCCTACTTCCCTCACCATAGCGCAAGCCGTCACGCGTTTATGATTCGGTAGCTTTTTGTTCATGGTACGTACAAAGCAACTTCGCACTCACGTTCTCCACTAATCGACGCCCTAGCCTCAGCCGTGGAACTCTGAGGGAGGACGGGCTGCCTTAAGCGGCTGCCAGAACTACGTTAT
>WQWL01000112.1 GCA_009785345.1 Oscillospiraceae bacterium | reverse complement strand
CACCAGTGCACGGCACTGGTTTGGTTACTTCAATACAATATTTAAACAACATACTGTACATTCGATATCTTCAATTGGGTAGGCTATACTAAGAAGTTCTCCTACTGAAATTTTACACTAAGAGCCTGTAAATAGGCAGTTTTTTTGCCGACTGTATAGTTACTGCAAAATTCCTCATAGTTACTTCAAAAACACGCATAGAAGAGAAAATATGCTACATTTATACATGTGCGATAATAGAATGTATGGAGGAATATAGAAATGGAAATAAGAGAAATAATTTTCGGACTGGCGCTCCCCCTTGTGCTACTCGTGTTCGGTCTTTTCACGCGAATAGGCTTGCCGAGAAGAGTTAATTGGTTTGTTGGCTATAGAACACCATTGGCCTGTAAAAATCAAGATACTTGGGTGTTCGCCCATGAATATTGGGGAAGATTGATGATTATACTTAGCTCTATCTTAACTGTGCTCTCTATTGTAGGCATAGTGCTTATTGCGAATGACGTGTTCACACTTGACCCTGCTTTAGTCGTGGCGTTACCGGCACTTGCAACAGTAATTGCTGTGATTGTATCTATAATACCCACCGAAATAGCACTAAGAAAAGAGTTTGATAAAAGTGGAGAACGCAGACGGTAGGTGAATTAAGCGAGATTTAGTATAGTTGAAAACATTACCGCAAGCATACACGGCAGCTATGTCGATGTGTATGCTTGTTGTTTTTTTGGAGCTTTGCGAAAAGTCAAGAATTAAACTAAAGATTTCTAAGAATATTTCGACATAATAAAGAGATCAAAGATATAAATATGTTCAATATGTTGCGCATATATAGAGCAAAATAAGGAGTTGTCATACATAATGCAAGAGATAATTATTGATAAAGAGTTTGAGCGCATCTTACCGAAACTCGATGAACAAACATACGCATGGCTTGAAGAAAGCATACTGGAATACGGGTGTCGCGAGCCTCTAGTGTTGTGGAATGGTATATTAATTGACGGTCACAATAGGTACAGTATTCTGCAAAAACATAATTTGCCGATTAATACTGTTAATATGGAATTTGATTCCAGAGACGACGTTCTCATCTGGATAATATCAACGCAGGTATCACGACGAAACCTAAATCCTCTGCAATTGAGCTTTTATCGTGGAATGCATTATAATGCGGATAAGAGAATTGTCACAAATGCGACTGGGAAAAATCAATATGTAGAAAAAGAGTCTGAAAATGAGGTTGAGGGTCAAAATGACCCTCAACCAAAAAAGCAATCGACAGCAGACAATTTAGCCAAGCAATATAAAGTTTCTCCCAAGACAATTAAACGTGATGCACAACTCGCAAACGCTATCAGTGCTATCGGAGAAATTTCCCCTGATGTAAAGATGGACATACTCTCAGGAGCAACCCACATAACCAGAAAGCAGCTACATGAATTATCAAATGGCAATGATGAAGATGTATCTGACATTGTTGATAAAATAGTTAACGGAACATTTGAAAGCGGAAAAGGCGGGTCAGGGATCGGAAGTGGGTCAACAGGCACCGATAGTTTGAAGCCATGGGAAATACAGTTTAGTAAAATGACAAATGAGTTTCGCCACGTGCTGAGAGATTACGCAAAAGCCGACGATACCGAATCTGTACGCACAGCTTTGAAGCAGTACATTGGAATGTTGGAAGATTTGTACAAGAGTATATAGTTTGACGTGCAGAGAGTATTTGTGTTAGATTGTTGTAGATCATTTTTGGAGGTATGCACTTATGGAAATAATATATAGCAACAACTTATCTGTGCAAGATTATTGCAGATTAAGAAGAACTGTAGAGTTTTATGACATCCCAGAAGAGCATGTTAAGCGTGCGTTAGATAGGTCTGACTTCATTGTCGTAGCAACTGTTGATGATATCACAGTAGGAATGGCAAGAATCATCGAGGATGGAACACAAGTGTTTGTCATGGATGTTGTGGTTGATCCGGAATATCAAGGGAATGATATCGGTAGAGGTCTTATGGAGAAAATAAGGGAATACATTGATAGCACTGACTACGACAGAATGATTGTTAATCTTATTACCGACGACACAAAAGTAGCATTCTATGAAAAGGTTGGTTATCAAAAAGAAGTCGGTATGCGCCTTTGGCTAGAGCGCTCTTAGTGCTCACCTACTTGAGGTGACCGCGGTTCATTTGCAATATAAATGCGAAAAATTTTCTTGACAGCGCCAGTCTAACATGTTAGACTGGCGCTAATCTATAGATTTAGACTAGGAGGATGAGATGGATAAACAACTGATTCTAACTGCTGCTGAGGAGCGACTTGCCGGGTTAATATGGCGTGAGGCACCGCTTACTTCACCGGAGCTTGTTACCCTTGCAGAAAATGAGTTGGACTGGAAAAAATCTACAACCTACACAGTCTTGAAAAAACTTTGTGACAAGGGTGTTTTCAAAAATGAACATGCAATGGTATCCACAATCCTCGAACAGGAAACTTTTATTAAACAACAAAGCTACCGCTATGTGGATGATGCCTTTGGAGGTTCGTTACCTCGATTTATCGCTACAGTAATTGGTGGCAGAAAAATATCACCAGAGCAGGCCGAAGAACTCAAGCGTTTGATTGAACAACATGAGGAGGCCGACAGCGATGGATAGTTTATTTCTCACCATCCTAAACATGAGCCTTACAGGAGCTTTTATCATCGCTGTGATTTGTTTAGTAAGGTTTCCGCTCAAAAAGGCTCCGAAATTCATTTCATACTGTCTGTGGGCTGTTGCAGGATTTCGCTTAGCATTCCCGTTTACTATTGAGAGCCCATGGAGCTTGATTCCATTTAGAACAACGCCCATTCGGGCAAACAATGTCGTGCAACCCACCCTGGGTGCAGGGGGAACTGTAGAAAACAACCTTCCAGCGATGGATATTGCAGTAAGTGGCACATTTCAGGGAGCATCGAACAACTATTTGGCAACAACTGTTACTCCTACTGTTGGGGTCGCAGAAACGGGAAGCTTTTTCGCTGATGTAAACTTGTTGACAGTTGCTACTGCCATATGGCTTGTTGGCGCAGTATTGATGCTCACCTATGCTGTGGTATCGTATCTGTTTCTTACGCATAAAATGCGAAAAGCAACTTTACTTCACACAAATATCTACGAAGCAGATACTGTCCAAACGCCCTTTGTGCTCGGTATTTTCACACCAAAAATATATCTACCACCGAATCTTGACGAGGACGCGCGTTACTATGTCATCTTACATGAGCAAGTTCACATTCAAAGACGCGACCATATCGTAAAAATTATAGCCTACTTAATCTTGTGTATACATTGGTTCAATCCTCTTGCATGGCTAGCCTTTGCACTTATGAACACAGATATGGAAATGTCCTGTGATGAAACTGTGCTCAAAAAGTTGGGCACAAGAATCAAAAAGGATTATTCACGAACATTAGTCACTTTGGCAACGGATTGGCGAATGTCCGCCCCAACGCC
This sequence comes from Oscillospiraceae bacterium, assembly GCA_009785345.1. Taxonomy (GTDB): domain Bacteria; phylum Bacillota; class Clostridia; order Oscillospirales; family Oscillospiraceae; genus WRMH01. The sequence continues at coordinate 6,324 of WQWL01000112.1, read as the reverse complement.
CCTCGCTTTCAGCGAAGGTCGGATAAAAGGAAGGATAAAGCATATTATGAAATTTAAAAAATCACATAAGCTTATAACTCTTATGGCAGTAATTTTAGTTGTTGCATTGAGCTTAGGTTTTGCAGTTTCGCAAGCAGAGGATGCTGTATACGATGGGCCTGACGAGTTGGAATACGATGGTGCCATTAGTGTTGATAATGATGTGGCAGGGTATGATTTCGAAGAAATCAATACAGTGGACAACGACTTAGAACATGATGAAACCTATGTAGAGGACTACTGCTCTGAGACAGGTCATGGGATTATTACGACGGCGCATGGTGAGTTTGAAGGAGCAGAGTTTGACGTTTACAGTTTTGAATGTCCAATTAATGGGTATCCTGTCGGTGCGGATACCCTATCCCCGCAAGAAGCTGGACAGATTGGCGCTGAGTTCATCTGGACAATGTTTGGAAAGAGCATTGATGGGATGAGAGTCAGTTTTGAACATTCAGCACCGGAGTGGTCTGCCAGAACCTACTGGCATGGCAGAGTGTTTGATGACCAATCTTCCTGGCTTTTTGAATTCAATATTGATGCAATAACCGGAGAATGGCTCGATATTGGGAACCTCGTAGTTTACGAATCTCTTGTGTATAGTGTTGACATTGATCTTACACGCGAGGAGGGGCAATATCTTCACGAGAATATGTTTACAGTTTTTTCAATTACACTCACACCGGAAGAAATTCAATTTTATTCAGAAGTTGCACGTGAGTTTGCAGAACGGCATTTTAGGGATAATAGAGCTGTCAATATTTCAATTTTTGAAACTGCAATGTGGTTCACCCTTGGCAGAGATGCCGATGGCAATCTGATTGCTGAGTCCCACGTAATAAGTGTTGGTATTGCAGATGATACAGGTCGTGTTTTTATGGGGATGTCACTTTGCTCCCAAACTTTGCAATTACTTCGAACATTTTATTACTCTGAGACACCACCGGGATGGTATTATGATGGACCGTACGGCTATGGGTAAAACGTATTAAAAAGAGGCTGTAACAAAGCGGCGTGTCAAGGATGCCACGCCCTACACAGTTCCGTCATTGCGGGCTCGACCGAGGCTGCTGAAAAAATCCCATTTGTCATCCCGGGCTTGACCCGGGATCTATTACAAAGCTTGATTCTATCAGATTGCGGCTCGGAGGCCGCAATGACGATAGGTAAGAATATGCACTTTGTCAGCGACCTCGGCTCGACCCGCAATCCCATGAATAATGCGTCGATTTAGGGGATTCCGTGTCAAGCACGGAATGACGATATTGTGGGGCTTGACAATCCCTGATGCGCCGCTGTAATTGTTTTGCAACAGTCTCTTTTTTTTATAACACATTGCAATCTACGAGAGTTTAATATCAATACCCGTACATACACCCATCGCCCCGTGGCTCGGTGCCGCCGCTTAATGTGTCGGATTCGGTTCTCCAAATGATCTGCCCTCTGCCAAATGGATTTGCATCACCTGGATTTACAGCAGTCAACTCGTGACCCCGCATACGAAGCTCGGCAAATACTGCAAGACTTATTGCGCTCTCAACGTCGATAACCTTATCCTTCTTCCAACAAAAACGAGGAGCATCAAGAGCAGCTTGTGGGTTCATGTTGAAATCTACGGTATTCATAATTACTTGCATATGCCCTTGTGGTTGCATAAAACCACCCATTACGCCAAATGGTCCAATCGGCATGTTGTCTCTTGTCAAAAATCCCGGGATAATTGTATTATATGGACGTTTTCCGCCTGCAAGTGCATTGACATGACCTCTCTCGAGTGAGAAGTTTGCAGCCCTATTATGAAGTGCAATACCCCAACCGGGAAGAACAATCCCCGAACCGAACCCCGCATAATTTGATTGAATCATGCTGACCATATTGCCGTCGCCATCTGCGGCTACAAAGTAAACAGTGCCGCCGGACTTCGGATTTCCATAGAAAGGCTCAAGTGCTGCCTCTGTAATATGGCTGCGGCGTGTTGTCGCATATGCATCGCTGAGTAGTTCCTCGATTGATACATCCATATACTTAGGATCAGCCACGTGCTTTGCAGCATCAGCAAAAGCAAGTTTCATCGCCTCAAACTGCAGGTGTAACGTTCTTGTGCTTCCGAAAGATTCCGGTGAGAATTCAAAGCCTTTGAGAATATTCAAAGCAAGCAACGCACATATACCCTGCCCGTTAGGAGGAAGTTCCCAGACGTCGTATCCGCGATAATTAACAGAAATGGGATTTACCCACTCCGGTTTATAATTAGCAAAATCGTCTACCTCAAAATAACCGCCTGTCTTTTTCGAGAAATCAACTAGACGCTCACTAATTTCTCCCCGATAGAAACTTTCCGCCTTTGTCTCGGCAATGGAGCGGAGGGTTTTTGCGTGATGTGGAAGTCTGATAATATCGCCAATATTATATGGCTTACCATTTGACATAAAAGTATCAGCGAAACTTGAAAACATCTCTTCGCTCAAAACTTTTTTATAATATTTTGCGGACTGCTCTATGCCCATACCAATATCGCCTGTTACAGCAACACCATTCTCTGTGGCTTCCAGAGCAGGTTCGAACAGCTCGCCGAATGGTAGCTTGCCAAATCGCTCTGACAGCGCAGCCCATCCTGCAGGTGCACCGGGAACAGTTACACTTTCCCATCCGCTATCAGGCATAGTTTTATAACCTTTACGCTCCAATGTGTCTAAGTTAAGCGCCATAGGAGCGGGACCTGACGAGTTAAGCCCATACATTTTTCCATTGTGCCAAACAATAGCAAAATTGTCGCCACCAATGCCGTTTGCTGTAGGTTCGACACTCGAAAGTGTAATCGCCATAGCAACGGCTGCGTCAATGGCATTACCTCCTTGTCGCAGAATATGGAGTCCTGCCTCTGAGGCAACAGGATGAGTGCTCCCGACAAGTCCACGCTTAGCATAGAGCGTGCGTCTTCTTGATGGGAAAGGGTATGATATGTCTTTGTTGTGCATGGTTGTGGCTCCTTTTTAAGGCGTTAAATCAGGTGTGTCGCATAGAGTGAAGGTCAAGATTTTTGATTTAAAGATGCCAATTAATGTAAATTTACGCATTTTTCGGCACCTTTAGGCGTTTTGTGTGGCAAAACTCCTTCTAAATTTTTGGTGTTGTACTCTTTAAGAAAAACTTCTTTTTAAATGCTCCACGCTTTTCTTGTTTGTGTTTTCTAACATTTTCTATTTCATCCATTGTAATATTTAATGTATCTGCAATAGCATGTAAAACTTTCAATGTGTCAGCTATTTCTTCAACTTTCGCTTCTCTACTATTTGCCTCAAATAGTTCGTTGCATTCTTCTCGTAGCTTTTCGTCGAGTGCTTTTGAGTATGCCAAGTCATCTAAAACTTCAATTTCAGGTATGTTTCCATGACTTTCTATTATTTCCGGTATTCTATCACGAACGAGCTTATTAAATATTTTTCTATCTTCCATAAAAAGCATCGTCACCTTTCCTAACAAAATTTACGTCATTCATTCAATGATTTAATCATAATATTCGCATCTTCAATTGGGTCAGTGTAATAATCCTTGCGAACTCTTAGTGTGGTGAAACTATGCTTTTCGTACAAATGTATTGCAACATCATTGCTTTTTCGTACTTCGAGAAATACCGACTGATATGCCTTGCTGATTGCGTGTTGTAGCACATTTTTAATCAAAGAGTCACCAACTCCTCGACGCCGTGCAGATCTTTTTGTAGCAATCTGCAACAACTCACCATCATCTCCAACCTGTCGCAATATCGCAAAGCCAAGCACTTCAGACGGGTCAAGGCATGGATGCGAGCATGGATTGGGACAATTGAATGAGTCCGCAAGTCCATTTTTTGCAACGATGAAATATGAATCCTCACTGTATATCTCGCTTAACAATGCACCATGTGACCAAGGAGGCGAAATCGCCTCCTTTTCAATTTCCAAAATTTGTTCTATCTGTTCTTCTGTTGCGGGAGATATCTTTATCATATGCTGGCCTCAGTTGCAAATTTATCCTTTAAGAGACAAGGGCTGTTCTGTGATGGGGGAAGGTACGTGTAAATGTCATTGTTATGTGTAATAGAGTCACACCCTGTGTTTGATATAATCTCGAAACATTGGCAAACCAAATGCCACCTTTCCGTGACCTATGCTGACAATAATTCCTTGCTCAATCAAGCGCTTGCGATACATCCCCGCATACTTCGACGTTACATTCATGCGTTTTGCGAGATTAGAGATAAGACTATATTCTTTATCTTCAAGCATAGCTTTCAAGAACACAATATCTTTCTCCGACAGCTCCAGGTATGTTGTTTCAAAAATCATCCGCTCAATATCGCTTTGAGCAAGAATTATTCCTTCTTCTGCATCTTCAAGTGAAATTACATTCACTTCCGGATGTTGTCGCCACATTTGATAGCCAATCAATTGAATCATAAACGGGAATCCCTTTGTGCTTTCCACAGCTATCTTTAGAGCTTCTTCTTCAATCGCTCGACCGGCGAGCTGAATAGTTTTCTTCATGGAGAAACGCACATCACTGTCATCAATGGCTTCCAAGTGGACTTGCATTGCTCTTCTGAGAAATGATACAGAATCATCACGCAAAAGAGTAGACACCTTTGGCGGCAAACCTGCCATTAAGAGGGCTACATCCCTCCTCTCGCGAACAAAGTGTTGAAAGGTTGTGATTAAGGTTCGTAGTTCATCTATTTTGACATCCACTTCATCTACAGTTATCAAAAGTCCAACATCTTTCTCGTTCATTTCTTTTAACATAGATGTCATTTCTGATCGCCATGTAGTCTTCCTGCTACTCTGAATTACATTTCTCGTAACACCAACACCTGCTGCACTAATTGATGTGATGTGTGATAGGGATTCGGGAGTAAGGAATTCTTTCGCATTATCTTTTGTCTGAATCAAGATTTCATCCAACATGTCTGGGGCAGCATTTACATTTACGCTAATCCACCCGTCAGCTGATGCTTCTTCAGCTATTTTTGCAAGTAAAACAGTCTTTCCCGATCCTCTGGCACCTACAAAAATAGTTGCTCTATTAGGGTCTCCGGGACTGTTGTTAAGACCGTCAAGAATATCACCAATGACTCTGTCTCTTCCTGCTAACTTGAGTGGTATACTCCCAAAAGTCGGCGTAAAAGGGTTTTTTGGCAATTTCACAGATATTGACATAGTTTTGAATCCTTTACTATTCGTGTAATTTTCTCTAAAAGTTTTTAGTTTCTTTTGGAAACTTTTAGTTTTCTTTAGAATGTTTTAGTTTCTTTTAGCATGCACTAATATAACAGGATTCCTTTGAAAACGCAAATGTGATTCTGTAATTATAGCAGCATGTAGTCAAGTTATTGCACTCACTAACCGTTATTTAGTCTCAAACCAACTCTTGCCGACATGAGTTTCTGCAACTAGCGGCACACTAAGCGTAGCCGCACTTTCCATTTCCTCACGCAATATAACGCTCACATCATCAGCCTCGTTCTCGGGACACTCTACGATAAGTTCGTCATGTACTTGCAAAATCAGCTTAGCCTCCAAGCCTTCATTGCGAAGCCTGTTGGAAACATTTATCATTGCAATTTTCATGATATCGGCGGCTGTGCCTTGTATTGGCATATTCAAAGCGACTCGTTCACCAAAAGAGCGAGTATTAAAGTTATGGGATTTCAGCTCCGGCAAATAACGACGGCGACCAAATAGCGTTGAGACATAACCGAACTTTTTAGCAGTTTCTACGATGCTGTGCATGTACTCTCGTACACCTGAATATTTTGCAAGATAATTGTCAATGTACGCTTTTGCTTCTTTCGGCGTGACTCCGATATCATTTGCAAGCGAGAATGCCGATATGCCGTACACGATACCAAAGTTTACAGCCTTTGCTTGGGAACGCTCTAGCGGGGTAATTTTATCAGGAGTGACTCCAAACACTTGTGATGCAGTTACGGTGTGAATATCTTCATTATTTTCAAACGCAGACAACATAACGGGATCATTTGCGATGTGTGCAAGTAGTCGCAGCTCAATCTGTGAATAGTCCGCATCGACTAGAACTTTACCATCTGCGGCCACAAACATTTTGCGAATCTCCATTCCCGTATCTTTTCTCACAGGGATGTTTTGCAAATTCGGCTCTGTTGAAGAAAGCCTACCTGTCGCAGTAACCGTCATTTGAAAACTCGTATGAATCCGCCCATCACTACCGATAACTTTGAGCAGGCCATCCGCATATGTGGATTTCAGCTTAGCCAGCTCCCTATATTCCTTT
>WQWL01000111.1 GCA_009785345.1 Oscillospiraceae bacterium | reverse complement strand
TTTTGCCTCAGGCTTCCTTCAGATTCCACCTCGCAATGGACACCCTTGCCTTTGGCTAACGCTTGCCGCTGCCGGCTGCGCTCGGGACTTTAACCCTAGAGATTGCGCCCGTGCCGGGCGCACAGCAAAAGCGGGTGCGACCGATAATGGTTGCACCCGCATAAATATTTTCAAAGACACCCTGCACTGACTCTCTATTATACTAATCCACGTTTAAATGAGTATTACATTGTATCCACGTGAGCTGATATAAAGCGCAAAGTTGGTGCTTTGCGGCTATGCAATACGTCAATGTATATGTCTTTTGTCTGTACCGGATCAAAGCGACATATTTTCTTGAAGCCGATTGTTGTGCCTTCGTATATAGTTTGGAACTGACCGTCAATATCTGATTTGATATTAAACGCTTCTATGCGTTGACTTTCTCTAATTTCTTCGCAGATGACTATGTGAGTGATAGTTGTGGCATTATTGAGTTTTATATGAACCCTTGCATTCTCGCTGTTTCCTGTCCAATAAGTCTCATCATCTCTGAGAACATATGGCAGGCTTTCCGCATCTATCTTAAGATTGGCTTCTTCAAAAAGATTTCCGCTGTAAATCGAGCTGATTCTATCCCCAAGCTCTTTGAGTCTCTTTGTATCTTCAGGACTTATTTGGCCATTTGTGTCAGGCGGAATGTTTAACAGTAACACCGCATTGCCACCAACACTTTTTTCATAAATATCCAAAAGATTTTCCACACTTCGGATTTTATTATCCTCAGATTTATGATAAAACCAACCCGGTCTGATTGATACATCCACTTCTGCCGGATACCAGCATAAACTACCCCCCAACTCAAGCTCTTTCGCTAAAAGTGCTCTTGAACCCAAATCTTCGTCCTCGGATTTTATCACTCTCTCCCTAAATTCTTTGCTATCTTCTTGCTGGGAAAGAGCTGCAACAGTTTCCGACCTACGCATACGCTCAGGCACAACAGACCATTCACTTGAACGAGTGTGACCCGCTTCATTCCCTATCCAACGCACATCAGGACCACATATTGCTATTACTGCTTGAGGCTGATTCTTCCTTATTACAGCGTAGTAGCGAGACCAGTCATACACTTGTTTTTTACCGTTTGGACCTTCTCCGCATGCACCGTCAAACCACAGCGAATATAATGAACCGTACTTGGTCGTAAGTTCTTCCAATTGGTTGCAGAAAAAATCATCATAGTCCGCTCCACTACCATAAGTTTCTGCATTTCTATCCCACGGTGAAAGGTATACACCCATTTTCAAACCATATTTGCAACACGACTTAGCCAATGCTCCAACCACATCCACAGGCTTTGGTGAGTACATCACACTGTGTTTGGTATACGCTGTATCAAAAAGGCAAAATCCGTCATGATGCTTTGCCGTTATTATACAAGCTGTAACACCTGCTGCCTTAAGAGCTTGGCACCACTGGTCCGTATTTAAGTCACCTGGGTTGTAATCAGCGGGATTTTCATTACCTTCGCCCCATTCCCTATCAGTAAAGGTATTTATACCATAATGCAGAAAAGCGGTAAAACCCAGTTTCTGCCATGTGATCTGATTTTCACTAGGGCATATAGACGTTAGTTTTTCTACAAAATTGTCCATTTTAATAATTTTACCTTTCAAAAATACTCAATCAATGAGGAACTGCACCCCACTATATCATAGTAGCACTAACCTCGCAACTCAACAATAACATATGACGAGAAACTCACAGGCTATACTAGTGCACTGTCTCGCTGATAAAACAGCTCCTCCCAAAAGTCAGTTGGTACATCCTTTTGAGAGGAACATTTTGTTATACAAGTTTAGACTTTACAACTCCCAGGAGATTGCTTCAAAAGTCTAGTCTGTGCAACTTGTGAGTTTGATCGCGTCGCGGTTAATATTGAAGATTCCGGAATCATTTACAGTTACTGTTCCGCATCGTTCCAAACAGAATCGGACATTCCCACGTATATTTATTCTACCGGTATCTTTGATTATGATGTTCCCTGCACTGGTAAATCTTGAACCACTTACACTCTCTACCCAGCCTTCTACTATCAGCTTGCCGCCGGGAGCAATCGTTATCGATGAAAATACATCTTGGTTGCCTCCTTGGTTGTTGAGTCTGCCGCTTGCTGATATCACCAAAGTTCCTTCTACTATCAGTTCCCCACCGCGATGTATATTCAGCGCTGTTTCTACAGTCAATATACGCCCCGTTGGAACCACAAGGGGATCATGATTAGCAAATACTCCTAGATTACTACGAGTGCTTAGTATTACATTATTTGTCTGAAGCTGCTCATTTAGACGTGCAGGGTTTGTTCCCGTGAACTCGACCACAGGTGGCGGTGGCGGCTGTTGCGGGTCAGCAACAACCTGCATCGGCAATGCCTGATAATGGGTTCGCGGGTCTCCACCAGGTATATGTGCCGAGATTACGAAGAAGCTGTTTGCATCAGCCATACTTGTTGCAGTTACAACATTTCCATTTAAGGAAAGACCAGTAGGTGACACCCTGGCTGCACCTTGTATAGTTTCTGTAAACGAGAAAATCAACCTCGCAGTCTCTTCAGGCATTTCATTCATGTACTGATCAAAAACCTTTGCATTTAGGGTTACACTTTCACCTGGAGCAATTGTTCTTTGCTGCGGATCCACAAAGACCACAAGTGTAGGCTCAGGAGCATCATCACGTAACTGCACATGTTTGGTGTGCCGTACTCTGCGCGTATTGAATGTCGGATCTGTCGCAGCATCCACACCATAGACATAGGCTGTAATAAATAAGTCTTTATCTAGCTGTGTACCGGCAGGGATAGAAACAACTCCGGTCACAGGATCAAGTGTGATACTATTGAGACGATTTGCATTTACATTCTCTGCATTCCACCATTCAGGCACAGGACGAGCACCATTGCCAGTAGTGCGTATAGCAAAGGGATACAACGAGCTTGCCCCGCCTACGTTAGAAGATAAACGCCAGCGCAAACTCTCTCCCTCACGCAACTCAAATGGTTGATCAAATTGGTCTAGCACAGTAGCGGTAAGCTGGACTTCATTTACACCTTCCGCCGGAACCTGTAACCAATCCCAAGCAGTATTCCACTGATTGTTAATTATTACGTCATTAGGTCTGGGAGCCTCATCACGTTTCCAAACGCGAATATAGTCAATAAAGGCTTCTTTCGGATAATGTCCATGGTCAAAACCATAATTCCATCCGGCAGGATGAACTGTTCCTGTGTAAATACTTAGAAAATGCATCATACGGAAATGGGTTGTAGTCATAGAAGCATATACAAGCTGCCCATCAACAAAGAACCGGGTGCCATTTTCGTCCCATTCAAACCCATATACATGGAATTGATGATATGCATCACGGCCATGAGGGAAATCATCATCAACATGATTTGGAAATCTGTAGCGACCGAACGGACTGTTAGGAGTTGGATTAATCGGTACATCCACACCTGCAAACCAACGTTGCGACACGTGGCGTGAACCGTTTGAGTGAATAACAGGTAACCACCCATTGTATGGAGATGATCCACTTGGAGAGTTAATGTCCAATGTCGACTCTACTATATCAAATTCTGTTCCTTGGTCGGTAAAGAAGGAATCTAAAACACCCCAAGCACGCCCGTCATCCGGAAATCTGAAATTATTACCCGGTAGCACTCTGGCATTTGCAGGCATAGGTCCTGCATATGTGGCTGAAGGATGAGCATCATCTTGTACTCCTACCATCCACCACGCAAAGTGGGAGCCATCTCCTGTGTTTGGTAGACGCATGCGTATTTCAAAGAAACCATATTTTGTGTTAATATCTCTGCCGTCAAACACAGGGATTGTGTATTCGTCATAGAAAGCTCTTGAAGGGTCCATCAAATGAAGATGTTGGCGTTCAAACGAAGATAGAGAACTTACTCGATGTGTCCCGTCATGGTCATTCTTTGTTGCATTTATGCCTTGTGACCAAGTAGTCATGTCATCTGAGGAGGTGAGCACCAAGTAGCCATTGTCGTGTTCATCCCTAACAATTTCATGCTGTGATAAAGAACGTCCCGGAGGATCCCCTTCCCACGATCTAAGATAATACGGACTCCAAACTGTGGTGTCTAATTCATCATAATTAAATTCGTCGGCGAAGAACAGCACCCAATCATTTGCTTCCTGCCCCATTGGCGCATCAGAAGAGGGCGCAGGTTGGTCACGGAAATTTGGATTTCTAATAATTAAAAATCTGCGTGTAACGGCTTGACTCTGCCCACCAACATCAGTTTCAGCGGTAATATCTATTGTCGTAGTTTGCTCTACGTTGGAACGCACATACAACATGCCGTTTTCTACGGACAAGCCCGGTATGTCGCTCGATCCTGCCACATTAGGTGGATATACACCCACATATGAAAATGTAATGTTGGCAGGGTCAACTACATCTCCTGCTGCACCAAACTCATCAAAGGTGCGCACTTGTATATTGCGGCGGTTAAACAGAGATGTAGGCACGTGAACCGCATAGCGAGAATGTCTCAAGCCTTCCATATCGGGGATAGTCATTGCTATATGTTCTTCGCCCGATCCTTCCATTATCCTCGCACCATAAAAGCTCAAATCTGTCCCAATTGCCGAGACTGTAACCTCTAGCGGGTACTCAGTCTGTGAACCGGTATATGTAAACGAAAGCCTTGCAACCCTATTGTTACCTAGCTCGAGACCTGAGTTAACAACGGGCATCGTTATGCTGCCCATGCTGTAATTCACTGCCAATTGTATATTTGAGTTATAGGATATATAGATATCCAACTGACGCTCCACTCCGTAAACAGATGGTGCAGAAATTGTACCGCTTCTAATTATACCACCTGTCAATATGGTCGAGAATGAGCTGCTATCTCCCGTTGGCTCTACACCGTTAGCATATGTAATGCGAACATCTCTGCGCCATTGATGGGTGTCAGTTCCTCTATTATTGGTTGTTGTGAATCCAATGCGTTGAGACGGCGGATCTTCACCAAAATCTCTGCGGTTCACATTATTTTCGCCTGTAAGACGAATCCAATCTACCACATTAGGTGCCGAAAAATTATCGTCAATCGTTGGACGCCCGGCATACTCAGAATCAAGGCGGCGCAGCCATGTTGTTTGGGTGGCGTCTTTCTCCGGATTAAATACTTTCACAACCCCACCAGTATCAGGACGTACCTCGACGAATGATGCAGTTACAACAACGTCTTCGGACACTCTAAATGAGAGTAACCCATTAGCTCCAACGTCTGCAGCAACATTTACCCCATTTAATCGTAAAGTGTCCAGCCTATACCCATATTCAGGAGCAACGGTCAACGCTACATAAGAACCGGATATTCTTTGTCCGGCATTGGCTGTCACAGCGCCATTTGCAGCACTCTGCACTGTTATGTTATTCAGCTGTGGCGGCAATCCTTCACGAAGTGCAGCCCCGCCTATTCTGATGTCAGACCAGGCAGCATTTGCTTCAGCTCCCGTAAATCTCACAACAAGCGGTGCTTCGTCAGAAGTGCCTGTGAATGTAAATGCATATTTAGCATACTGCTGATTCTGAGCTACTGATGCGAGTTCAGTCACTTCGTCAATGCTTTCATCGCCCATTGTGGCAGTAACACCTATTCTACCATTACCCACACCAATGTAAATTTCAAGGGTGCGTGTTTCTCCATAAACAGATGGTGCTGTAAATTCTACCCATGTGTTAACAAATTGAGGAATCGTTACGGTCGTTCCTATATGCACTTGACCCACTGTTCGACGCATAGCAGGTGTTGGCTGATCATTTGGTGTGCCGTCTGTATACCATGGAGCAAAAAGTCCCACATCAGTATATGTACCTCTGCCGAATGGATGGCTAGCTGTAACTGTCAACATATTTGCCCCTGCTTTGCGATTACCCGTAGGTACTGCAGTTGCGTTATTTGCGCTAAAACCTGTCACATGGAAGAAGTCAATTATGTCTGTGTCCGTAAAATCTGCCATTGCCGATGATGTGTCAAAAACATCATCACTGTTTGCAGCAGCAAATCTCGAGTTATAGGCATTATTCCACATAACTGTGCCAATGGGTGGTCCGACGGCTGCACCCATAAAGCTAATTCCGGTATGTTCTTGATAGACAACAACATTCTGTGGTGTCGTGCTATCATTTTCATAAGCAGTATCATAGCTATAGCCTTCATCATTTGATGTTAAATCATCTGAAAAGGATATAACTTCGAGAGTCGGTGATATTGCTCTTGAATCGACACCAGGAGGAACAATTGTCAGCATTATAGCAAACACTACAAACCATATGACCACCATAAACTTCCACTTTGAATATATTCTTGTTTTTTTCATACTTACCTCTCCTACAATTTTTATTAATTACTACAGCTCAACCACTTGACCGCCTTTTAGCCGTGATTCTTCGGCAGCAAAGCACAGCATATGATTTGCTGTAGATATATCTATTTCTGTTATTCCGGAAATACTATCGTCTCCGTTTATATATTTGCAAAATGCTCTCATAATACCACCGTCACCACCGCCATGGCCACCAGTGACCTTTATTTTGACTACTCTGTCTTTACGAGTAGCAAAGTCCGAAATAATAATATCTTCATTATCCTGATGCGCCTTGAGTTGACCCTTTGTTCCCATAATCTTTATACTGCGACTAATATCAGGCGTGAAAGATGACATTGAGAAAATCGCTGTCACGCCGTTTTCAAATTCCATAGAAACTACCTGATGGTCAACAACATCATTGTCGCATTGGTAAACACATCTGCCATATGGTCCTGTTTTCAACGCCTCTGCTATCTCATCATCCGTCGGATTTGAGTGACCTGCAGCAGTGGCGCGAGTCCAACCCAAATCTCCCTCATAATATAAATAGCGAGCATCGTACGGACAGTCTTTTATATTGCAACCGTCAGTACAACGTGGTGGTGCTCCATCGGGACAATTCTCTTTCGTAAAGTGACTTAGGCTTCCAAAGGAAGATAGTCTTAGACATTTTTTGTCGACTAACCACTGAATCATGTCCATATCATGACAGGATTTCGCAAGAATCATTGGTGTACTCTCTTCACGCTTTGCCCACTTGCCACGCACATAACTGTGTGCATGATGTGTATTTCCCACATTTTCATTATGTACAACAGTTATGATATCACCAATTTCACCGTTATCCAGAATGTCTTTTATGGCTTTAAACATTGAAGAATAGCGCAACACATGACAGACCACGACCTTTACACCCTTTTCATGTGCAGCTTTAGCAATATCCATGCACTCCCTTGCAGTAGGCGCAATAGGTTTTTCGAGAAGTATGTCGTATCCCTGCTCTATCGCAGCCATTGCAGGCTCGTAATGCATGTTATCCTGTGTGGCAATTATCACAACATTCGCCCACTTTTCTTTTTTGAAAACATCCTGCCAAGTATTAAGACAAACTGCATCATCTAAGTCATGCTTCTTCTGAAATTCAGTTCTGCGCACATCATCAGGCTCTGCCACTCCGACAATCTGCATAGCCCCTTCAATTTCTGCGACTTCGTCGCAATACGCATTACCTCTTTGTCCGGCACCTATTAAAATTGCTTTAATTGTTTTCACTTTGATGACCATACCTTTCGAAAATCTTTAGGTATGAAACAACCATACCTTTGTATATAAATATATTTTTACAAATCGAACATCTCTATAAATCTGTCGCCTATCAACCCTTGACACTACCAACAACTATGCCCTTTATGAAGAATCTTTGTAAGAATGGGTATACTAACATGACAGGCAAGGCTCCGAGAAATATCTGTGCCACTCTTACAGTTCTGTCATCGACTGCCGCAAGACGTATTATATCCTCAGCAGTCATTGCTGCGCGCGCAGATGGGTCAGCTTGCATTACCAACATTGCAAGATATGTTGAAAGTGGATAGCCTGATGGGGAATTCATGAAAATCATTCCATCAAACCAAGCATTCCAATGTCCTACAACGGTAAAAAGCAAAATTGTAGCAAGTGCGGGAAGCGATAGAGGGAGATATATTCTTAGCATTGTCGTAATATGGCCTGCACCATCTATGTGAGCAGCTTCTTCTAGTTCTTTTGGCACACCTCTGAAGAAGTTGAGTAACAGCACCATATGCCACACATTTAGTGCTCCGGGCAAAATGAGTGCCCATACAGTGTCTATTATGCCCGTTCTTGCTACTACGAAGAACAGTGGGATGAGCCCCCCACCGAAGAACATGGTGAATGCAAAAATCCATGCATAAGTAGTACGTGCCCTAAAAACCTTGTTTTCTTTTGATAGCGGGTAGGCAACAAGTATAACAAGTAACATATTTACCAATGTACCAAGGACAACTCTCTGAATTGAAATCCAAAATGCAGTAAAAAACTCTACCTGACCAATGAGAAATTCATATGCAGCTATTGTGAAACCACGAGGCCAAAACGACACTTGACCTGCTATGACATAAATGTTTGTAGAGAGCGAAACTGCAAGCAAGTGAATCATAGGGCTTATTCCGATTAGCGTGACTACTGTGAGAAAAATGGCATTTCCTACAGAAAATATTTTCCTACTTGTGGTACCTTTGATTCTATTCTCTTTTGGAGTTCGGCTATAATCTGATATTTTTACTTTATCACTCATCTCATCATCCCTTCCCCTAAAAGATTCTATAGTCGCTAAACTTATATGCACACCAATATGCAATACCTACAAGTACTAGTGAAATGACAGACCTAAACAGACCGATGGCCGCAGCCGGAGAAAATTGCCGCTGAATCAAACCCATGCGGTATACCAGCGTATCTAAAATATCTCCACCTTCATAGACCACAGGACTATATAGGATCAACACCTGCTCAAAACCTGCATTTAATAATTGACCAATGGCAAGAGTGGAGACCAAAATGATTATGGGAAGCATTCCCGGCAACGTTATATGCCACACCTGCTTCAACTTATTGCAACCATCCATTTCCGCCGCTTCGTATTGAGATAAATCAATATTTGTTATAGCAGCAAGGAAAATTATGAGATTTATGCCCATGCTTTGCCATACATGTGTTGATACCAATATGAATCTGAACCAATTATCAAGAGCCAAAAACATTATGCTCTCACCGCCGAACCCCTCAATGATTTGATTGATAGGTCCTGTCAACGAGAACATCTCTCTAACGATGCCTCCAAGAACTGCCCATGATAGAAAAAACGGCAAAAATACCGCTGTCTGAATTGTACGGGCAAACCATTTTTTTCTAACTTCATTAATTAGTAGTGCAAGTAAAAGCGGAAATCCAATTCCAGTCACTATCCTGAGCGTAGCAATGATAAGTGTGTTTCTAAAAGCTCTGTGAAAACCGGGAAGCTGAAATATAAAGCGGAAATTTTCAAATCCCACAAATGGCGAATTTTCAAACGAAAGTATTGGTCTGAAATCTTGAAATGCCATAACAATACCAGCCATTGGCAAATAAGAGTATATTATAACTAAAGCAAGAGCAGGCAGTATCATAAAATGAAAGGGCAACTCCCTTTTTAGTTGTAAAATGCCGCCTCGCTTTGCTGTATTTTCTTTTGTTTTGGTCATTACATCACCTCTGAAAGATTTATGGACATGTACTCGAAATTTTGGAAAAGTAAATCAAATCATTGCCAAAAGTCGAGCTGATTTTTGGAAAGAGCTAGTGGTTTGTAAAATCTAAAAGTTGCATAATATTTTTGTTTATTTTTTTGCAAGACAAGGCGTGAGGAGGGCGAATACCCATTGGTATTTAACTGACGAACAACGCTGTATTGTGAAAAAATACACGGAA
>WQWL01000110.1 GCA_009785345.1 Oscillospiraceae bacterium | reverse complement strand
TGTTCGAAACATCAAGAACACTCAAATTATTTTCACTGACATTGAACCACGTCAATTGAGGATTATTTGAAACATCAAGAACACTCAAATTATTGTTACTGGCATTGAGGTTCGCCAACTGAGGATTGTTTGAAACATCAAGAACGCTCAAATTATTTCCACTGACATCGAGCCACTCCAATCGAGTATTATACGAAACATCAAGAACGCTCAAATTATTCCAACCGACATCAAGCGACCACAATTGAGGATTGTTCGAAACATCAAGAACGCTCAAATTATTTACCCAGGCATTGAGCCACTCCAATCGAGTATTGTTTGAAACATCAAGAGCGCTCAAATTATTTCCACTGACTCTAAGCGACGTCAATTGAGTATTGTACGAAACATCAAGAACACTAAAATTATTTCCACTAACATCGAGCGACATCAATTGAGAATTGTTTGAAACATCAAGAACGCTCAAATTATTATAACTGACATTGAGATCAATCAATTGAGTATTGTATGAAACATCAAGAACACTAAAATTATTCCAACCGACATGGAGCGACCCCAATTGATGATTGTTTGAAACATCAAGAACACTCAAATTATTTCCTCTAACATCGAGTTCCATTAGTTGATGATTGTTTGAAACATCAAGAACACTCAAATTACTTCCACCAACATTGAGTTCCCATAATTGAGTATTGTATGAAACATCAAGAACGCTCAAATTATTCCACCTGACATCAAGCGACCTCAATTGAGGATTGTTTGAAACATCAAGAACACTCAAATTATTTTCACCGACACCGAGATCAATCAATTGAGGATTGTACGAAACATCAAGAACACTAAAATTATTTCCACTGACACCGAGCGACCTCAATTGAGGATTGTTTGAAACATCAAGAACACTCAAATTATTTCCATTGACACGGAGATCAATCAATCGAGGATTGTTTGAAATATCAAGAACACTCAAATTATTATCACTAGCACTGAGCCACTGCAATTGAGGATTGTTTGATAAGTCAAGAACGCTCAAATTATTATCACTAGCACTGAGCCACTGCAATTGAGGATTGTTTGATAAGTCAAGAACGCTCAAATTAGTCCAACTAACATAGAGGTACTCCAATAGAGTATTGTTTGAAACATCAAGAACGCTCAAATTAGTTCCACCGACATAGAGCTCAAACAATTGAGGATTGTTTGATAAGTCAAGAACACTCAAATTAGTTCCAATAACATGGAGCTGCCTCAATAGAGTATTGTTTGAAACATCAAGAACACTCAAATTATCTCCCCAGACACTGAGCGACCTCAATTGAGTATTGTTTGAAACATCAAGAACGCTCAAGTTATTTCCCCAGACATGGAGCAGCTCCAATTCAGGGAAATGTCTAAGCCCTGTCATATCAGCAATTTCCATATTCCAAAGATCAAGACGCTGTACAGATGCAAGCAATGCGCTGTCAACATCGCTCATTATAGAAGCATCAGTTCTGACTATACCATCCATTCTCCACAGCAAATCAAACACTGCCTGGCGGAAATTGTCGTCGGGGAATTCCTCGATAAACATATTGCCAACGGCGCGCTCCGATGAATCTGCTGGTACAAGCACCTCTTCGGATACGATTACTCCGTCATTCTCATCAAAATCCGCAAGATTCTGGGCATCAGTTTCATAATCTTGAGCCATGGGGCTGTCATCGTGATTTAAAGCGTAATCATCACCATCGTAAATTATGATGTCATCAGCTGCCATTGCATTCACAGGTATTACAGTGAGAGCGATTAAGATAGCCATCGTTGTGGCTAATAGACGTTTTTTTAGATTTGTCATTATTTTGTTATCCCTTCAATTATCGATAAGCATTGTAGTAACTTTATTGTATTTCTAATAATCACCTCCTCGTATTTTGCCTATCGCTTTCATATCACATATTGTGTATACTCCTTCCATATTTTTTTGTATGTTATGCAAACACTCGTGTATTGCTTTTGTCAAATGAGTAGAAAACCATTAATATTATCAACATGTTAAATTAAATTGTTGTAAATTGCAACAATATTTTGATAATATTTCGAAAGAATATCTCGAAAGTTTACAAAATAACAACACACATTACTATCATTTTTATGAATGATATCTTAACCATTGTCCCTTTTACTCTGCATTTTTATATTTTGCATTTTTATTCAATTCTTTTCGTATTTACTGTTTACTTAATTCTCAACTGATGATAGAATATTCTGTGGTTTTGCAATGGTGGGTACGGTTTCCACTTTGCAAAGTACAATAAACCTAAGGAGGCAATTGTCTATGCTAGACCCCACAATTTACAAAGATTGGCAAATAGCTGAAGAAGCTGAGAAAACACTCCCCGATGTGGAACATTTTCGAGAACTTATGGGGCTTTTACCTGAAGAAATCATCCCATATGGTAAAACTCCGAAACTTGACTTCATAAAAATTATGAATCTCCTTAAGGATAAACCGGATGGCAAATTCATTGAAGTGACGGCAATTACTCCTACACCACTAGGGGAAGGCAAATCTACTACTTCCCTGGGGCTTATCCAAGGTCTTGGAAAGCTTGGTAAAAATGTAGGCGGATGCCTTCGCCAACCTTCCGGTGGACCAACTATGAATGTTAAAGGTTCAGCTGCTGGTGGTGGTAATGCCCTGCTTATTCCTATGACTGAGTTTTCACTTGGTTTGACCGGTGATATTAACGATATTATGAATGCACACAACCTCGGCATGGTTGCTCTTAATGCACGTATGCAGCACGAACGCAACTATGACGATGCTAAACTTGAAGAAATTGGACTAAAACGTCTTGATATAGATCCAGAGCGCATTGAGCTTGGTTGGATCATTGACTTCTGTGCACAAGGTCTTCGCCATATCCGTATTGGTATGGGCGGCGGCGAAAGAAATGGATTTGAAGTTGACTCAAAATTCGGCATTGCAGTCGGAAGTGAACTAATGGCAATTCTTTCTGTTGCAACAGACCTTAAAGACCTGCGCGAGCGCATCGGCAACATTATTGTTGCTTACAATAAAAAAGGCGAACCAGTCACAACTAAAGACCTTGAAGTTGATGGTGCAATGACAGCTTGGATGAGAAATACAATCAATCCAACTCTATGTTATACAGTTGAACATCAACCATGCTTAATTCATGCGGGACCATTTGCAAATATTGCAATCGGACAATCATCTGTAATCGGTGACAGACTTGCACTTAAACTTTTTGACTATCATGTCACAGAATCCGGCTTTGCTGCTGATATCGGCTTTGAAAAATTCTGGAATGTTAAATGCCGTCTATCCGGTCTCAAGCCGCATGTTTCTGTACTTGTTGCTACGATCCGTGCTCTTAAAATGCATGGTGGCGGACCTGCTGTTGTTCCCGGGCGCCCATTGCCGAAAGAATATACAGAGCAAAATCTTGAACTCCTTGAAAAAGGAACAGATAACTTGTTCCATCATGTTGACAATGTCAAAAAATCCGGCATCAATCCAGTTGTCTGCATAAACAAATTCCATACTGATACAGAAGAAGAGATTGCACTTCTAAGAAAACTTTGTAAAGAGCGTGGTGTACGTTGTGCACTTAGTGACCACTGGCAAAATGGTGGTGCAGGATCTATCGAGCTTGCTGAAGTTGTTATGGAAGCATGTGAAGAACCTGTTGATTTCAAATATCTCTATGATCTTAAAATGCCACTACGCGAGCGTGTTGAAATTATTGCAAAAGAAGTATATGGTGCAGATGGCGTTGATTGGGAACCACTTGCAATCGAAAAGGCTGAACGCTTTGAAGCCGACCCGCATTATGACGATTATTCCACAATGATGGTTAAGACTCACCTTTCACTTTCCCACGAGCCAACACTCAAGGGTGTTCCAAAAGGTTGGAGATTGCCTATTCGTGACATTCTCGTCTATGGCGGTGCAAAATTCCTATGCCCAATGGCAGGCACAATTAGTATGATGCCCGGAACAGGCTCAAACCCCGCCTATCGTCGTATCGATGTTGATACAGATACAGGTAAGGTTTCCGGTCTATTTTAATAACGTTAACAACTTAATCGGGATGTCGAGGACGCCATCCCCTACAGGCTGCCACATAATCGTGTAGGGGCGATCGTCCTCGATCGCCCGCAACTGTCTAACAACGGGCGACCGAGACGGTCGCCCCTACAGTAACAAATATTAAGAAGGATGGTCACATAATAATGAAATTTGTTGATAAAACATGTAATGAATTTGTTGAAGTTCTATCGTCAAAAGCCGCTGTACCGGGTGGCGGCGGAGCCTGCGCTCTTGTTGGAGCTGTAGGCACTGCACTTGGAGCAATGGTTGGCAACCTAACTGTTGGCAAGAAAAAATATGCTGATGTTGAGGCTGAAATCATCGAACTTATAGCTAAAGCAGAAGCATTGCAAAAAGAACTTCTACATCTTGTTGATGAAGATGCTGTTGTTTTTGAGCCTCTATCTAAAGCATACGGGATTCCAAAAGATGATCCTACTCGTGAGCAAGTCATGGAAGATGCGCTTAAGCTTGCATGTACTGTTCCCATGGACATAATGCGCCTATGTGCAAGAGCAATAGAACTACATGAAGAATTTGCAGCAAAAGGCAGTGTTTTGGCACTCAGTGATGCCGGCGTTGGAGCGATTTTCTGTAAATCTGCTTTGCAAGGAGCAAGCTTGAATGTCTATATCAACACAAAATATATGACAGACAAGAGTTATGCAAGCAGTCTCGAAGCCGAAGCAGATGCGCTCATCGCAAAATATTGTGCAATGGCAGATGAAGTTTTCAACTCTGTAAACGAAAGAATTCGATAATAATTATGCAATTGCGAAAGTCTAGCCAGAGCCCTGTAGGGGCGGTTGTCCAATGCAAGCAACTTAATGAATCTTGCCTTATCAAATCACCCGCCGTCTGCGGACGGCACCCTCTTTTCTAAAGAGGGCAAGGGTTGGATGTATCGTTCCTCGCCTTCTTTAGCAAAGAAGGTGGTCCCGCGGACCGGATGATTTGAGCCTTTATGCTACGGATAACCTTAAGTTGCTCGCATTGGGCGGTTGTCCACAACCGCCCGTGACATAAGCAATAGACTATTAAATAAAAAGAAAGAGGTAAATTACATATATGGCTACTATTTTAAAAGGTGCAGATGTTGTTAATGCTCTTAATGCAAAATTATCTGCAAAAGTCGAAACTCTTAAGGAACACGGCGTAACAGCAACTTTAGCAATTGTCCGCGTCGGTGAAAGACCTGACGATGTATCATATGAAAAGACTGCGACAAAGCGCTGCAAAACTATTGGTGTTGCTGTTAAAAATGTAGTGCTCCCTGTTGATATAACTCAGGGTGAGCTTGTAGAAGAAATCGTTAACCTTAACAATGATGACAATGTACACGGTGTACTCATATTCCGCCCGCTACCGAAACATCTATCTGATGATGTCATCCGTTCAGTTCTTAAGCCTGAAAAAGATATTGACGGCATAACTGATGGTTCAATGGCAGGCGTTTTTACGGGTAGCGGAAATGGTTTTGCTCCATGTACAGCTCAAGCTTGTATAGAGATTCTTGATTACTATAACATTGATTGCAAAGGCAAGCGCGCTGTCGTCATTGGTAGAAGTCTAGTCGTTGGCAAGCCTGTTTCAATAATGCTAATGGGCAGAAATGCCACGGTAACCACATGCCATACTCGTACAGTTGACATGCCGTCTGTTGCTCGCAATGCTGAAATTCTTATTGTTGCAGCCGGGCAAATGGAAGGTATTACAAAAGAGTATTTCAGTCCCGGGCAAGTTGTCATTGATGTTGGTATAAACTGGAATGATGAAAAAGGCAAACTCTGCGGAGATGTTAACTTTGATGATGCAGAGCCAATCGTCGAAGCCATAACCCCCGTTCCCGGCGGTGTTGGAACTGTGACAACCTCTGTTCTTGTTTCTCACGTTGTCGAAGCTGCAATGAATTCATTCAACCACCAGGAGTATGTTAACGATGATCATAATCGCTGAAAAACTTAATGGTTCTATCCCCTCTTGTGCAGCAGCAATTGCATCAAGAGATGAATCATATATCAAGGATCTGGCAAAACGTCAAGCAGATGCCGGCGCAGACTTTATTGACTGCTGTGCATCAGTTCGTGAAAACGAACATGAAGTGTTGGCATGGATGATTAACGCAATTCAGAGTGTTACCGACTGTCCAATATCAATTGATTCTCCGGATGTTTCCGCGATCATCAACGCAATGCCACTATGTCATAAGCCCGGCATATTTAATTCAATTTCAGGTGAAGGCAATAAAATTGATATTGCCTTCCCTGTTCTGGCTAAACCTGAGAACAGCAAATGGCAAATAATGGCACTACTTTGCGATGACACTGGAATACCAAAAACTGCTGAGAAGCGCATTGAAGTTTTTGATACAATAATGGCAAAAGCGGAGGAATATGGAATTGATGAAGGTCGTATCCATGTTGACCCGGCGGTCGAAATGATTTGTACAACCGATGATGGCGAAGGTGCTTCCGTAATTTTGGATGTTATGAAGCATATAAAGAAAACGCGCCCTAATGTAAATATTTCAGGCGCTATTTCAAATATATCATATAACCTCCCTGCGCGCCGCCTCGTCAATCAAGCATTTGTGGTGCTTGCCATTAACGCCGGAATGAGCAGTACTGTCCTTGATCCGCTAAACAAGGATTTACGCGGCATAATTCTTGCTGCTGAAGCTATGATAGGTCTCGATGATTACTGCGCAGAATATGTTTCTGCATATCGCGAAGGAGTGTTCCAATAATGTCTAGGATTAGTGAAATCACAATTGCAGTTGAAAGTGGAAAACAAAAACTCATAGAAGAACTTGTTCAAGAAGCTCTTGATGATGGAGAAAGTCCAAATGCTATTCTTGATAAGGGTATGGTTCCCGCTATGATGAGTGTGGGAGAAAAGTTTCAAAAAAATGAAGTTTTTGTTCCGGAGTTGCTGCTTGCTGCAAAAACAATGAAAAAAGGTGTTGAAATAATACGTCCTCACCTTTCAAGCGATGCTTTAGGAAAAATGGGTAAAGTCATTATTGGAACCGTTGCCGGCGATTTACATGATATTGGCAAGAACTTAGTTGCATTAATGATTGAAGCTGCCGGCTTTGAGGTCATTGATCTTGGTGTCGATGTTTCTCCTGCGAAGTTTGTTGAAACTCTCAAAGAACATCCGGATTGCAAGATTATTGCTGCTTCTGCATTACTGACCACAACTATGAATTCATTAAAGAATACCGTAGATGAGGTTCATGCGGCAGGTTATAAAGACAAGGTGAAAATTATGATTGGTGGTGCTCCGGTCACACAAGAATATGCTGATAAAATTCATGCTGATGCATATACCCCCGATGCCGGTTCCGCTGCCAAGAAAGCTATTGAATTGGTTTCATAGTACAGCACGGGCGAACTGTGTTCGCCCGCATTGCAAGATTTGTATATTATGGCGCGTCCGGGATGGACGCGCCCTTTTGATACTGCCCAAAGTGACAGCAGTTACTTCATAACAAATCGCTCTAGCCTATCTATTCCCTCTTTGATAGTTTCCATTGAAGATGCATACGTTAAGCGGACAAAGTTTTCGCAACCAAAGCTTGTACAGGATACTGTCGCGACCAAGCCATTTTCCAAAAAAGCTAATGAAAAGTCATCTGAATTATTGATAAGTCTATCCCCGAGTGTTCTGCCTATTTGTTTTTCAATATTTATCATTACATAAAATGCGCCATCCGGCTTTCGGCAACTTAATCCGTCTATAGCATTTATTCGCTCTACAATATAATTACGCCGTCTTTCGAACTCAGTACGCATTGTAGTAATGCTCTCCTGTGAACCATTTAGAGCTTCAATCGCAGCATACTGAGATATTGTGCTTGGTGCACTGGTTGAATGACTGAGATAGTTACCCATGATTTCCGCAAGCTTTGCAGAAGATGCTGAGTAACCAATTCTCCATCCGGTCATTGCATACGTCTTTGATACGCCATTGATTAGTATTGTGCGCTCTTTGACATCTTTGCCCAGCTCTGCGACGCTTGTGAACTTCTTATTGTCATATACAAGATTGTAATATATCTCATCTGCAATGATATATAAGTCGTGCTTTATACATACATCTACAAGCTCTCTTAATTCGTCCTCACTATATAGCATTCCTGTTGGATTTGACGGATTATTTATTATAAAAAGCTTCGTTTTCTCTGTAATTGCTTCTTCAAGCTGTGATTTTGTTATCTTGAAGTTATCAGCTTCCGATGCCGAAACAATAACAGGAATACCACCAACCATTCTTATTGATTCAGTGTATGTAACCCAATATGGAGCAGGCACTATAATCTCATCTCCAATGTTTACTAGTGCCCTCAATGCAACATAAATATTATGCTTCGCTCCACTCGCAACTACAATTTGATTAGTTTTATAGTCAATCCCACAGTCTGACTTCAATCTGTTTGCAACTGCACTACGAAGTTCAGGTACACCGCTTGTGTTGGTGTACCTGGTATGCCCGTTTTTGATTGCTTCATATGCAGCTTCGTTGATGTTGTCTGGTGTATTGAAGTCAGGTTCCCCTGCACCAAAACCTACAACATCATGTCCTTCTTCTTTCATCTGTTTAAACAATGAATCTACAGCCAATGTAGCTGACGGCTGAATATTCAATGCAATTTTTGATAATTCTTTCATAGATACTATTATAATTTGCTATTTAAATAAATGCAAGAATATTTATTCATATTATTCTTCATATTTTATATTATTCCGCGCCAGCCTAATATTACAAGTACACATGTGATTAATAAAAATACCGAAACTATCGTTGCAGCAACACTTATTTTACTTTTATGTGCCGCACCTTCATTTGCAACAGGCAGTAAATTTGATTTATCCAAAGCAACCCTAACTGTCTTATATAGCATAATTGTCAATGCTGCATTTAGTACACCTTTTAAAAGGTTGAACGGTAAAAATATTGGTAATAGCATCGTTACAACTTGTGCTCTGTCAATATGTGGTGCAAATATTGGCACTATTAGGTAATTCCATAATAACATTATTGGCACGTTAACAAGTATACCGGCAGTTAATGCAATGGCTGCACCGCCGAGTGTACGCTTATATTTGTATATAACTGCTGCGGTTCCTGCAAATGATATGGTTGATATTACATTCATAAAAAATCCAATTGGTCCGGTATCACTAAGTAGTAGCATCTCTAAAAATGATAATACAATTGACATAGCAACTACTGCTAGTGGACCAAAAATAAATCCACCGATTACAATAATTACATCCTTTGCCTCATACCTGAGTATAAATAGCCCGACAGGTATACGCACCATTGCAACTACGAATGCTAACGCGGTAAGCATTGCTAACACAGTTAATTTTCTCGTTTTTTCATTCGACCATTTCATATAATTCTCCTCCGACACCGTATTATTAAATAAGTTTGCTGCAAAAAAAGTACACCTGAGTATATCTTCAGGTGTACTTCATGTTTCTCAAAGCAGGCACAATGCCAATTTCTTTGCTCTTCTCTCATCCAGACTTATACTATAATGCTAGTAATTACTGTCGGTATTGGAATTTCACCAATTCAACACTACTGTGCTCGCGGACTATACCGCCGGTGGGGATTCACACCCCGCCCCGAAGATTACTATATTCAATTCGTAGAGATAATACCATGTACTATTGGAGTTGTCAAATATTTTTCACAATATTTCCAGATCCATGAGCGGCATGGTTACAAGTCACAGGGTAGCCGTAATCAAGCGGTATGTCATGGATTTTTCGCGTATGTAACTACGTTGATATTTCAATGTGGCGCTTCGCACCAGTGGCTCTCGCCACTCATTCGCCTATCGGCGAACGCATCTCATATTAGGGCGATGAGACCCGTTCTAGCG
>WQWL01000109.1 GCA_009785345.1 Oscillospiraceae bacterium | reverse complement strand
GTGCATTTCAAATAAAAGCAAGTTATTATCAAAAGGCATGGTGCTAAGTAAATCTGCATAGTTTACATTATCTGATGCATTTCTCGGCCATTGTCCTGTGTTACGCCAACCACCTGAGTTAGACACACCAATCCAATCTAGCTCATCGTCATGTTCTTCAGCCCAACGTACTACATAATCAAGCACGAGACGGCTAGACCACATATCACGATTAGCTCTTGTGTCAAAGTAAATACCAATTGGACCACGCGGATCGTTTAGATAAGAGGAGACTTCGGGATTAGTTGTATAGTACTCCATCAAATCTGTCATGCGATCGTAATATTCTTCTACTCCTGCCATTTCCGCTCTGTCGCGACTAAAATCGCGAATTGCGTTTACAGGACTAATCCATGGCACGACATTGACGAGCTCACCTTGATCATTAAAGTTGAGACTGAATCTGCCCAATGCTCTTCCGTGAGATGCTGCTTCAATAATCGGAACTCCGGCATACACATGTTGCACACGGGCATGTCTATGAGCACCGAAGATGGCATCAAAGTCAAGCTCACGTGCGATATATAACATTGACGGTGCCTCTGCAGGTTTATGTGTAAGACCTACAACTGTAGCGACTCCATAATAGTCTCTTATATGTTCTATTAAATCTGCAATTATTTGAGTATACAAATTAGGTGCACCCGGAGCAGGAGTTCTGGCATGGAAGTTCATAGAGTCCCATCCGCCCACTACTGTACCCATAGTGCTGGTCATTAACCCTACTAGAGCTATTGATATCTCTTCACCATCATTATCAAATGATATTATGCTGTATGGTCGTATAAAATCAGGACGCTCACCCGTCGTTCCGGTTGGATGCCCAACTCCATATACCAAATCAGCTGCCAGCAACTCTATACCATAATCAGTCCCTATCTCCATGGCACGAGCTAAACCAAATGAGAGTTCATGGTTTCCAAATGCTACTTGGAAATAATCTTGGTTTGGGCTGTTATTCGCCAGTTCTTCCATCATCGTGATTGTCGGTGCACCGCCTAGTAGAGTAGAAACCGCATAGCCATGGAAATCATCTCCACCTGCAACAACTATTACATTGTCAGGGCTTGTTGGATTTTGCTGACGCAAATATTGTATATATGCTGAAAGTCTTGCTGCGCCCGGGTTGTTATCATCCGGTCTGCCATGCGAAATATGTCCATGGAAGTCATTGAACATTAATATATCTATGCGTGTATGCTCATCATCCCCGGGAAGCTCTCCTCCGGGCATAACAGTCGAGCGTATTATAATGTCGCGCATATGATGTCTTCCGGCTGCTACGATAGCTCCGCCATTAGGCGCAGTATTACTTGTCATAATCCAGCGAATATATAGATTTTGTTGGTCGTCTGCTGCTGCCGGCAATACTCTAATAATATTGTTATCCCAAAATCCGGACAGAATAACCGGATCTCCGGCATCAGCCCAATTGTCGCCGTCAATGCTAAATTGGAGTTGCCAGTCACGTGGACCTGTAGCATCCGAGCGCATATTAAACTGAACTTCTACGCCTGCCTGACCTTCTGTGGATACACGAGTCACCCAGTAAGCTTCTCCTGTCACATTGTGGAGACCACTACCGGAACTTCCAACGCCACCGCCGGATACGAGGTTTTGAGTTACATTTGGAGCTCCTGCTTCCCAGTTAAACATTCTCTGTTCATTGTTCGCCCAAAATTGTAGTGGTTCCGCCTCTCCACCTGTTCGATATACTTGTGGACGACGTACATTTAGTCCAGATACGCCGTGTGACGCAAAGTATGCTTCCATCCCAAGGGGGTGATTGGTATGACCTGGAGGATATTGCATCCATCTTGCAATATCACCCACCGGGCGTACGCCGTATGGAAGAACTGAGACACCAATATAAATTCTATATGGAAGTAGTTCAGCTGGCACTGATATGCCGTCCGGCAACTCATGAATATATCCTCTCACATAAAATTCTTGTGCATCTATGTCATTAGGATCAAAGTCGGAATCTTCAACATCCCACTTTACATATGCTCTCGGTGTCCTTACTACAGTGCCATATGAGGTTGGAGCCGCTTGAGCATTTGGTGGGCGAATGTTGCCGATATTACCGCCTACATTGTTGAAGAGATTTGTTTCAACACCGATTGTGTCCGGAAGACCAAGCATTTCAGCAGTCACTATAACATCTCCCGGATGCAATACGTTTTCTAAATCATCCGGTTGTGTGAAGCGCTCAAAAACTTGCTCTGTCATTTGTGGCAGCGGTAAAACTGATGATGGTACTGCACCGTCATCAGAACGAACAATGGTGTAGACATCAACTAAGCTAGGTGGACCATTGTCATTAATTTGATATGTACGAATACTAAACATATCCGGTGTGACATCTGCAACTGAGAAGTTGCGACGGAAGTTTTGGTTGTATGCAGCAATATATGAGCGTGGCATATTAGATACATTATAGTACCCACTACCTGATGCTGAGTTAAATACGAAGTATACGATACCTTCCGGGTCAAGCACAGCATTATATAATAAGCCAGTTTCATCTTCTTGTACTTCACCGGCAGCATTGAGCCAATATTGATCTTTTATCGGTGCATTATTTAACATATGGAAAGTACGATTATAAACATGGGCATGACCATTGAGCACTATGTCAACGCCAAGACGTTCAAAATGCGGTATCCAGTTTGCGACTACCTCATTTTTCTCCGCAATGTTTCTTGCTCTATATACACAGTACGCAGGATGATGATAGACTGCAACTATCCAGTCAACATTGTCTTCATTTGCTACAACTGCAGCATTCAAAAAGTCGAGCCTTCCACCTGACATAGTTCTTACATTAGAGTCAAGTACTAAGAATAGAGTGTTGCCCCAAACTACCCAATAGTCAAATTGAGTGTAAAAGCGTGTGGCATGTCGGAATACTGTAGGAACTCCGCCATTATTTTGATCAAATGCACCTATGGCGTCCGGTGCAGGAATATTATAGTGCATCGGCCATAGTCTGGGGTTGGCATTATTATCATCAAATGACCAGCCATCATGGTTGCCCACTACCGCCATCAGCGGAAGGCGTTGCAATTCAGAAGGCGAAAACATTCTGTCATGACGATATTGCGAAATCCTTACATGTCGGAAATCAGCAGGACCGCCACCTGCAGTATGAACCTGATCACCTACCGATAATATAAATTCGGCGTTTTCTGCATGAGCATCTGCTATTGATATAGCACTCGCCCATTCAGCGCCGTCAACGGCTGCTTCTACCATAGCGCTAGTTGGAGCAAGTCCATCACCTGTGCCTATTTGTGGATCACCGGCAATGATGAAGCTAAAGTTGTCATTACCACCGGTACGAAAGCTCTTCGAACCTGACTGTCCACCTTCCCAAGTTACAACATAGTTGTATTGAGTATTAGGGGCAAGATTGTAAACAGACACTTGATGTACATAATATACAAACCCCGGTCTTGTCGGAAGGAGATATGATGTATCCCCCATTATTCCTATTCCGGCATGAGCTTCAGCAAGTCTGCCCGTAGATTCAAGCACCCAATCAGCACCACCCGGGTTGGCGATAATTATGCTACCGGTGGGCGAGCCTGAATGCCAGGTAAAGCGCATCTCAGTATTCAGAGCGCCCGGGTTCAAGCTGAGATTTCTGTAATTTGACCCCGACAATGGGGCGGATGTTTGATGAACTTGAAGTTCTTCAAATTCAACATAGGCGGCACTTGCAGTAGTATCGAGCATCGGTGTTAATACACCAATTGCAATAACCAACGACAGCAAAAATGCGAGACCTCGTTTGGTTTTTCTTCCTAACTTATAACGATTCATCCTAATCCTCCAAAATATTATATGATTTATATATAAAATAAAAAGTGCCGTAATTTCACTTTTTCATTTTTGCTCGTTTTTTGCTACTTATACTTTTTGTAGCCCCTGATGCATATATGCGAGATCCAACAAATGCTGTAACCGGGGCACACAGCACCATGGCTGCCGATGCTGAAATTGCTCGTAATACTTCTATTGCAATGTCTACACGATTTATCATCAAATTATATTGCAGATGATTAACCCGAAACAGTATTAGCGTTATTAGAAATGTCCCTGTGAAAGCAAGTATCAGCGTGTTAGACGAAGAGCCTATTATATCTCTGCCAATTTTCATACCTGAGCGGAACAGCTCTTTAAAGTCTGCATTTTTATCCTTTTCACTGAGCTCGGCTGTCACTGAAGCAAGTGAAACCGCAACATCCATGAGTGCACCGAGAGATGCTATAAGTATGCCACAAAATAGCAATTCATTTACTCCCATTGAGAAACCGGCGACTATCAGCAAGTCAATCTCTTGTACATTAAAGCCCGTAATTCTCAGTATAGCACTAATGAGGAAATAAAACATAATGTAGCACAAAATGCCGATGGTGCTACCTATTATGCTTACAAGTGTTTTTTTACCAAAGCCCATTATGGAAATCAGCGACACAACTATTATAAGTATTGCGAGTATTATTGTAACAGGTGCAGAGCTGGCACCATTCGTAATAAGCGGTAATAACAAGAAAATGATGGTAACAAACGTAAAAATCAAGCTAAACGCAGAACGCAGTCCGGTTTTTCCAAAAACAGCCCACAGAAGCACAAAAAACAAAAGAATAACAATGTATAGCCCTATTGACCTATCATAACTTTGTACACGGGCGAAATATTCGTCGTCAGCGGAATCGGGCAAATGTTCAAAGTAGATTAAAACACGCGTGCCTTCACGGGCATATACGGCTTGTTCAATTGGGAAGAGCATGTTTCCTACCAGAATACTCTCGCCCCTTCGTGGTCCCGAAAGAAGGCGAACTAATAAGTCTTGCGAGCCAACTCGCGCCCCGGCTGCATTGAATGAGGTTCTATCCTCAACAACCTCCACAACTCTGGCAGGTATAAAGGAAACACCTTCTACTCTGTTTTGCTCAAAACGAGCATTATTATTGACTCCAAACCAAATCATGACTACCATTACGATTGTAACAGCGACGAAAAAAATGGTTTGCTTATATTTTCTTATCATTTTTTCCCCTTAGAAGCGGGACAACAATACGAACATTGTATGCATACTCATCGTAAAAAATTCCCCTTTCTAACATACAGAAAAAGGGGGCAATAGTCAACAGATTTATGTTTTAAATTACACAAAAATATACTCGCCTAAAGTACGATTCAACTTACATTACTATTTGTTTACATACTCTCCTTTATCACAATCCTCTCTTATTGCACCAACTTCTTCTCTAATGCAATACGAACCGCATCAACATTGTTATTTGCATCTAACTTTATGTATATAGATTGCAGAATTTTCTTCACGGTGTTTATTGATAAATACCTATGTGCAGCTATTTCATCTCTTGACAGACCGTGGTATAGGTCATATAGGATTTCTTGCTCTCTGGCTGATAAATGAACAGGCTCTTTTACATTTTCTTTGACTCTTACTGCATTTGCAATAACCGCAGCTTTTTTTGAGAAAACAGCCGCTCTGCGACTTGTCACTTTAAGCCACTCTACCGGAATATTGTTGTCCTTTCGCTTCAATATTTCGTTAATTAGTGGACAGATGTCTTTTCCGGATTCAACAAAGTGCATGTGGAAAACACCCTCATACGACAGCTTATATGCTCTTACAAAATCCTTTATTGCCTCTTCTATATCTCCGGCGTTGAATCTAGCAACGGCGAGAGTTATCGTAAGTGACAGCTCGCCAAAGGCAAAGCGCTCATGCGGTGCTCGCGGATAAGAATTGCACAAATATGTGATTGCCCATTCGTAATTCTTAGATGCGATATGGCTTTTTGCTCCAACTATCAATTCTCTTACAGGTATGCGGGTTTCTTCTACAGTATTCAAATCGTCCGCAGACAGCCATTGTGGAACTAGTTCCGGAAGCCTGATATTTGCATAAAAAAGCCCTGTGTACAGATCATATAGTAACTGTGCATTCCAAAATTGAGGAATTTCTGTATAGTCCTTGAGCTGTTGAAGTATTTTTTTTGCACCTATCGCATCACCTTCATATGTTGCAATACGAAGTAAATATCCGGTCGCAACCATGGCAATGCTATACTGTCCTTTTTCACGAGCTTTAAATATTGTTTTATTTGCATGCGCTCTTGCTACTTCTAATTCATTCTTATAATAGGCTATTTCACAAGAGACTAAATCATCATATCCATGGTACATGTGGTGTGATGTTTGCGCTATTCTTGCTGCAGTTTCCTTTGACGCAGCTAAGAAACGGTCGAAGTCTTCTATTTCTGCACCTTCACCAACAAGGCTTGCAAAAGAGCGAACATGTGTAATGAAAAATGGTCCACTTTCATCATGATTAGATGCAGGAACCAGCTTATAATATTCAATGGCCTTTTCCATATATTCCGGAGCTCTATACTTATGCGTTACAACACAGAGATACATGTCAATACATGCTAAATTACTGTATGCAGAATACATGAGAAATGGTGCAGTAGGTGATTTTGAGTTTTTCCACTTTTCTATAACATCTTCCGCATATGCTTTTGCTTCCTCATACTTGCCAACTCCAATAAGCAGTAACGGCACAAACTCAGTTTTCAGCAATAATAGCGCAGGGTCTTCTTTGTCGTCATCATTTAAGCCATCAAGGATTTTTAAAAAATATTCAGACTTATCTTGAGGCATTTTGAAAGGAAACGAGAAGAATAATTTAACCATTTTTTCATAGTCACGCAGCTTCGCATAATAGTTCATTGCACCTGTCTGAAAATTGTTTTTATCGCACCATTGTATCGCTCGCTTATACATCGATGCTCTTTCATCATTAGATAGAATATTACGCTTATGCTGTAAGAATTCCATATAGAGCGGATGAATTCTATAGTCACCTGCAAAGCTGTCGTACCATGTGAATGACGATAGCTGTTGTGTTGTCTCTAAAGTTGATGACTTTTCAAAAAGCTCTCGCAAAGGCAATACAGGCAAATCTGACAATAATGATATCCCTGCAAGCATTTTTTGTGTGTTTTCCGAAAAATCACTCCATGCTTCTGTTTCCATTATATTGAAAACATTTTGCTTCATTGATTTCAAGGCATAGTCAAGGTTTCCGGTTGTTCTTTTTAAAACCAATGCAAGCAGGCTGACCGCTAATGCCCAACCTTTTGTAGCATTAGCGATTTTCGGCACATCTCTCATTGAGACATTTACTCCACATTTATCTAAATATTCTACAATTTCTTCAGAAGTAAAGCGCAGCTCACTTTCTGTTATTATACTAGCTCTTTCTTCCGGAAATAGTGATGTTACGTTAATCTCAGGCTCTGTTCTTGATATGAGAATAACGCATGATCCCGGCACATTTAAATGTGCACAGCGTTCAGCAAAAGTTAGTGCACTTTCCGAATGTATCAAATGAAAGTCATCAAGCACAAGAAATGCTTTATGGGAGCGGTGCTCATATTTCTTGAGAATACCTGTAAATTGTTTAAACTGTGCCAGCGTTTCCGGAAATCCGAGATTTCGCAATTTTTCAGCAAGTTCGGGGTTGTCTGAGTGCACTGTATGTGTGTAGTTTTCCCAGTATCGAGAAACCATATTGTCGCTTTCGGTTATTTGAATCCATCGAACAACGGCCTCTTCTTGATTTTGAATACATTGCCGAACAGCTCTTGTCTTGCCATATCCAGCACCGGCAACAACAAAAACAAGCCTGTTATTTACTGCTTGATTAAATATTTTTTCAAGTCGAGGGCGTGCAATTTGAGTATTCGTGAACATTGCATTATATACATCTGTTTCAGTTGCATTCATATCCATTATTCACACCATTTTCAACATATTTTTAGTTGGCAGTTCCCTCAACAACGTGTTGAATTCTTTACTGATATTTATTATACATGTTTTTCAAGCGGTTGCAAGGTATTTGCGTGTTTTATATATTTTTTTAATTGACTAATACCATTTAGCACTATATAATGAATACAATGAATTCATTATATTTGTTGAGAAAGGGTGTTTCCTATGAATCTCGCTAAGATAACAGCTGCTGGACAAGTAACTGTTCCCGCTGAAATACGCCGAATACTAGGGCTAAAAACCGGAGATAAAATTTTATTTTTTCAAAACGAGAACGGAGAGATCGTTATCGGCAACGCTTCTGTAAATGCTATCCGCAAAGCCCAAATTGCATTTGAGGGAGTTGCCGAGGGGCTTGGTAATCCTAGCGAAGAGGATATCCAATGTTGGGTAGATGAAGTTAGATATAAGAGGGATGTGTAACTTTGAAAATACTCGTTGATTCAAACATTTTGATTTCGGCATTATTTTATCCTAACTCCACCCCATCAAGAGCATTGATTCATGCTGCAAAAAATCATATGCTCTTCATTTCTGACTACAATATACTTGAGCTTCGCAGGATTTCTCAAGAAAAATTCGCAAAAAAACAAGCAGATGTTGACTTGTTTCTTGCTGAACTCAAATATAAACTTATTTCTGCTCCTGACTTCGAGCAAGAATTAATTAATGACCCTAAGGATGCTCCAATACTAAATGCAGCTATAGCTGCTAATGTAGATATAATTATTAGCGGCGACAAGCACTTTTTGTGTCTTGACTTTGAAAAACCTAAAACAATAAGACCTGCGGATTACTTGAAGCTTGTCGGCATTTAAGAGCACAAAGTTACATATATCGCAGCCCTCTCAATGAAGTATTACTGCTCAATGAGAGGGCTGTGTATTCATCGTACTCACGCCTGCTTCACGAAAATGTCTGAGACTAATCCACGTTGTTTGAGTTGGGCAGCAAGCTTGTTAGCGTCTGCTCTATTAGCAAACACACCAACCTGTGCTCTGTAGAAACCACCATAGATATTGAGATAAGCATACTGCCCAGCAGCGATGAGTCTGTTAACCTCGCGCTCAATTGCAGCTCTGTCTCTTGAAGCCGCCACCTGCACACGCCACATCTTCTGGTTCTGATGTTGTGGTACATTTGCTGTTGCAGTAATCGAACGACGCTCCGCATCACGCACAGCATCTCGCATCTCAATCTCCCAAGCAGAAGTTCTGCTACCACGAAGCACCCAAGAATCACCCACCCAAACACATATATGTTCACCAGATCTCCACGAGCCTGCAGCAGTGCGCTCATGTGGAATAGCACCTTTACCTCGAATTACTCTGAAGCCGACAGGATTGTAGAATGGTTGTCCTGCGACTCTTACACTATGATTGTATGTATGATATGCTACAGCAAATCTGAATGTGCCTCTATTGTTTGTAAACTCAAGAACACCGGGTCTGGCACGCCAGTTGCCATGGTCTCGTGTTACGGGTAAGTTTAGCATTCGTAGCATTTTGCGAAATGCACTCTGTGTCCTAAACATAACGTCAATATGATTATTGTTACCCGCAGCACCACGAAACTCGATTGTCTGTCCGCTGAGAAGATCATGAATCACAAAGTTACCATTAAGCTGTGCAGCTCTGAGTGCAGCCATAGTTGATGTTTGGACATTGTTCATTTGGTAGTAACCTCTTGCTTCTTATGATTTTTGTGTGCTAGATATTTGTTTTTACAGTATCCATATGCATTCTCAGTAAGCCAGCAAGTACCGATAACACCAATGACAACTGCAATAGTCTGACCTATTTCAGTAGCATATGGAATATTCCATATATGCGACAGCCCAACGAGAACAGCACCCGCTATGGCGAGTATCTGTGTCAAATATTGTGCGTATTTATTCATTTTTTGCATGTTTGTTAATTCCTTTCTTGATAATGGCGTAGGGGCGACCGTCCAATGCGAGTAACTTAATGAATCTTGCCTTATCAAATCACCCGCCGTCTGCGGACGGCACCCTCTTTTCTAAAGAGGGCAAGGGTTGGATGTATCGTTCCTTGCCTTCTTTAGCAAAGAAGGTGGTCCCGCGG
>WQWL01000108.1 GCA_009785345.1 Oscillospiraceae bacterium | reverse complement strand
GTGCTGTATATTCATTATCAATTTCAGATATAACGGAATTGATAGTTTGCCCAGTTGTTGAAGCTTCTCCGGCAAAGAAAATGCCATATGCAGAACCAACTATTGCGGCAACCATGCTGATGATCAAGATTATAATAACAGCAACCCAGCCACCGGCTGCAATTGCCGCAACTAATGCTTTAGTAGCGGCAATTATAGCTTTTACGGTAGCAATAGTGGCTTTTATAGTAAGCTTAGTAGCTTTGATTGCAGTTTGAGCTGTAACTCTGGCAACCTTTTCTGTTGCTCTTGCAGTCTTTACCGCTACTTTCGCTGACTTTTGAGCAGCATGAGCTGTATGCTTTGTGGTTTTTATAGTCTGTCTGCCTGTACGAGTTGCAGTCTTGACAGATTTTCTTGTAGTCTTAACTGTTTTTGCTGCTCTATCTATACCTCTAATAGACTTGTTATTCGTCACACTTTTTGCAGTTGGTATACGGTTTTTTGTGTATATGGAGCTAGAAACAGTTTTATCATATCTCATATTTGTTAAAGAGTGGGAACTGTTACGTCCATGCGACGCAATCGAATGATCCGCTATAGTATTCGGACTGTTCGCCCCTGATTGCAAGCGTTTACTCTTGTTTGCTACTGCGTGATATACTTTCTCAGTAGCATTTTCTGTGCTCTCAGCTGTATAGGATTGCACCTTGTGAGCTGCGTCTTGCACCTTCCCAACTGCATATTCAACCGGAGAGGAGTGGTTAGATTGTTTTGACTCCTCAACAGCGTCTTTTGTTCGGACATATGTGTTTTTGGTTTTGTCGGACAAGCTCTTAGATTTGTCAAGAACCTTAATACCCTCAACAATAGTTTTGGTTTTAATGGACTTCATTTAGTAGCCACTCCTCTCCTGTTATGGTTGTCCCTATGCGACGTTCTCACCCGGCTTTGTGGTCATTAGCTTGTAAAGCTGTGTATTAGTATCAAACTTATTCTCAAATGGCACGATAGAGGTTCCGATGCGCATAAGCCCGCACCCTGCTTCTGCATTGTCAACATAAGATAATTGCTCATCAGAGATGTTTAGAAGTTTTGCAAGTTCAATGCGGTCTGATGCGGCTTGATTGTTCATTACAATAAACTCCGAATTACTAAGCATGGTTCGAGCGGTTATAGAATCAAGAAGATACTCAACATTTTGAGTAATGCCAGTCGGATAAGCGTTACGTTTGCGAAATTGTCGCCATGCTGATGAGAAAAAGTTGCTTGAATACTCATTAGAAAAGACGACGTGCATCTCATCAATATAGATGTGTGTACGCTTACCGAGTTTCCAATTTGTAGATACACGGTTAATCATAGCGTCGATGATAACGAGCAACCCCATTGTTTTAAGCTGGTTGCCGAGATTGAGAATGTCATAAACGACCATTCGATTTTTGGTGTCAACATTAGTAGGATGTGCAAATACATTGAGCGAGCCTTTTGTAAAGAGTTCAAGGGATTTGGCAAGCTCTAATGCTTCAACATCTTTGTGAGCATATAGCTCATCTTGCAGTACAGAAAGAGTAGGCAAAGCACCACCTTTTTCATGCTGCTCATATACATTGCGTAAACAATTATCAACTATACCTTTCTCAATAACTGTAAGATGGCGTGACTGATCAAGTTGTTCAAATAGTGATAGTACAAACTCTGACTTGTCGATTATCGGGTCTTTACTGTCACCATAGCCCTCAACCATATCAAGTGCATTTATATGATGGGGACTTCCTGCGGAAACCACTATTTTCTGACCGCCCAATGCCTCAACCAAAGCTCCGTACTCTCCCTCCGGATCGCAGACCAAGATGTCATCATCAGTAGAGAGGGCGACTTGATATATTTCACCTTTACCACCCATTGACTTTCCGCTGCCGGGAACACCAAGTCTAAAAGCATTCGGATTGAGTAAGTTCTGTTTGTTACAGATAATCATGTTACGACTGATAGCATTGCTCCCATAGTACAGCCCACCTTTGTCTGAAACTTCTTGCACTCGAAATGGCATTAACACAGCGGTACTTTCTGTGGTAAGTGTTCGCAGAGCATCTATTTTTCGTACTCCGTATGGTAATACAGTATTAAGTCCGTCCATCTGCTGATGTTTGAGTATTGCAAACTGGCAAAGCCCCTGTCTGCCAACTGAAAACAGCGTTTCTGTATCGCTATCAAGTTGCTCTTTTGTATCAGCAGTAAGCACAATAGTTAATATGGCAAACATCATGCGTTGGTCACGAGTAGTCAGGTCATCAAGAAACTCTTTACTTTCTTTACGCTGTAACTCCATATCATATGGAACGACTGCCGAGAAATTATTATTACTATTTTGCTTGCGTTGCCAGTTTGTTATATTTGTTTCAACACCAAGCACACGTTTTTCAACTTCACGTACAGCTTCATCCGTCGGAATTGGGATTATATCTATTGAAAGAATCATGTTGCGATTAAAACCGCACAGTTTAGATATAAGACTGTCTTTGATGAAATTGGCATAGTCACGCATAAACACTACACGTCCGTATTTATCACCCATAATGAAATGATCTTTTTCAAACTCGAAAGTATCGGGACAAATGTAGTCCTTAAAACTATGACCTTTTCGCACAGAGTCATGTAGATTGAAAGAGTACCCACTTTCTTCATTTGGTCGCATGAAGTCATGTAACAATCGCAACTTATCGTTTGCATCAAGCACAATAGCACGAGAGCCTAAACGGTTTAGATGCGATGACATATCCGTACTGACACGAGAGAAAAAGTTTCGTGCATCCTCTATATTTTTCTTAGAAACACTCACAGTTATATACTTCAACTGCACAAATCCATTCGAGCCTGTAACTTCGTCCAAGAACATTTGATTTTGCTCTTTTATATATACATCAAGCTCATCACCTCGTAGTGGAATTAAGATGTCTTTAATGAATTGCTCCTTGTCAACTCGCTTGACAATTATGCTGATTTTATATGTCGCACCACTATCAAACGAGTTTAACAGTTCTGAGTATCTAAGGAACATAGATTCCTTATCTTCTTTAGAAGCTACCGAGTAATTTATATCCTCAAAGCGGTATGTTTTGGCATATTTCGATGATCCGACAAGAAAAATGCCATCTTCCCATATAGCTTTTATGGGGATGACATCTTGTGCACCACGAGGAACAGAAAATCGTTCCTTGTCCTGTCGGAATAAATTCCTTAATGTTTTCACTACATTACACCTCCATCAATTGTATTTTTTACTGCTTCGTAATAAAGATTCGTCGCACGAAACATTAGCTTTTTTGGTACAAGAAACTCTGAACGTAACCAAGCCCATAAGATTTGTTCAGCTGTCATTCCGTTGTATTTAATGAACCCCATAGCAGCGAATGGAGCTGCAACAAGTATGCAAATCCATGAAACCGTTTCTGTGCCAACATATGGACGTAACACAAAGTACGCACCTACTGATATTAGTATTGCCATTACAGAACAAAAAAACTGTCTTAAAGACAGTCCAAAGAACATTGATTCAGTATAATTCCGAATCTCTCTATTTATTTTTACTTCCATAGCATACTCACCTAACAGCATCTCGAACGGGAGCTTTTGGTTGATGCTCTCTAACAGTTCTACCGTCGGATGGCTTTATAAAGTCAATGCGATTAGCCGCATATATGGCATTACTGTTTAGTTGACGTTGCCACGCTTCTTGCGATGGTGCCCATTTGAATCCGTTAGATTTCAATTGTGCTCGCTGTCCCTCAGATGGTTTTTCATCAAAAAACAATTGTAAGCGGTTCAGCTCCTTATTTGCGTCTGCACGACCGCCCGAAAACTCCCAACCTGAAAAACCAACTTCTTTGTTTCGTGTCATTTCTGCAATACGCTTTTCAAGTCTTTTGATTTCAGCATAATTGTTTTTAAGTGTATAATCAGGAAAGGGAACACGTTGCCACGATTGTTTTGCATTATTAATTACATCGTCAAGATTTTTAGCCTGTTCCTCATTAATACCATAGGCACCAACACAAGTACCTGTTTTACGCCAATGTGCATTAACACCTTTCATCATATCTTGTAGTGCTTGACATTGTTCTTTCTTTTCTGTCAATTTTTCAATTGCTTTTGGGTCATTTGCTGATATAGCATTATTTTTATACATAATTATTTCCTTTCTTATAATCCAAACATTTCTTTTATCACCCGGTCAGCCATCTTGACAGCACCGACGAGTATTAACATATTAAATATTAGCTCACCTACATAACTCCAAACTTGTGTGACCGCTGCTGCACTCGGGTCTACAGCAGGTGGCGATGACGCAAACACCGTGAATATTACACAGGCAAGCACGATGACTGCACCCTCCAAGCAAACAGCACAGTAACTTTTCAAAAAAGACTTACCTATGTTCTGTGTCGGTTCACCCGCAAATGTAGAGAGCGGTACCGGAGCGAGTGCTGTATAAAGGTAGATTCTAAAAAATCTCCCGTACACACTCATAATCATAATGAATGACAGGACTGTTATAAACAGACCGCCGATGAGCGTCACAGCCCATAAAGGTATGCTCTCGAAAAAACCTGTATTGTTGATAGCAGTCACTATCTCGTCCGGTAGCACAGCAGCCGAACTATTATTACCGATCCCCGATGATGCCATTATGGTTGAGATCAGCCCTTGTACAATGCTCAAAAGTGCCATCATCAGTTCAAGCCCGTAGGTCACTACTGCTTTGGCAATTGCAAAGCGAATGAAAACTTTAATCGCGACTTCAGGACGCTTGAGTTCTGCAAAAGAACCCATCGTTTTTATAACACCAACTAGAAAGAACAACACTAATAGTGCGAGTGCAATTGCTCTCACAGCTCCATGTATATTTACCATGATGTTCCATACTTCGCCACCTTTGAATGTTTCAGGTGATTGCGTTAACAGACTCCATAACTCTCCAAGCTTGTCGTTCCAAACCCGGAGAGCGTAATTCAAGTTATCTATGATCCACATTTAATTCCTCCATTCGATAATATTTGCCGGACAAGCCTGCATTGCAAGCTTGCCCGACTTGCATTTATCGGCATTGCTCAAGTGGTTGCTTATCATGTATCACACCATACAAATCATCAATATAATACCGTCCGACAATGTGATTGAACTGTGCTGTGCATTTCACACCTTTATAGTCAGCAACATATTCATTTTCGCCGATCTTTTCTATGATGGTGGCTTCATCAAGTATATGTACACTGTTTTTCTTTAACGAGTGAATGAAGCAATCGCATTTAACAATGTAGTTTCCCATAATTCACCGCCTAACCAGTTATAAGAGTTAATATCTCTTTTGTGAATGTGATGATAATGCCACCCGCAAGTGTCAAAAATCCGTTTGCACGTTGAGATGGGTCATGTGATTTTAGCGACATCCCGACTTGGACGATACCAAAACCAAGCATAATTAAACCTATTGCTCGAATAAGTCCAAAGATGAACTCACTTAGATTGTTAACTACTCCTACAGGGTCATTGGCTGCAAATGCCGGAATATAGCACACCATCAACATAGTAATAATCAATACAAGCGTTACATATATACGCAGCCCTTTTCTTACGCTGCCTTTTGTTTCAATTGTTTCTCTTTTATTGTTTCTTCGCATTGTGATTTTCCTCCTCATTTTGAGATAATATTTCTTCTAAATCTTCTTCCGAAAGTAGTTCATACTCACCATCAATATCTGATAGCTCTGCAAGAATCGTTGGGTCAATGCTTCCATCAAAAACAATGGTTGCACTAGAGGCGATAGTGTGACCGTGACGGAATGGTTCAGCTTCTCCATCTGCGGTATCCTTTATATCGGGGTGTTTGAGCAAATCAACTTTGTAATCCATAATTGGCAATTCGCCACGAATGAATAATAGAGCGTATTGATTATCTAACATCCTAACTTCATCAGGTGTGAGCAATTCTCGCCCCGCAATCTGAAAGTTAGTGCTGTAACTACCACTACGCCCTTTTGTTTTTCCGTATGTGTTGGTGTCAATCGTTGCCTTGCCGATAAGTTCGGACACGTATTTGTGTGTAGACTGCTCGTTTCCCCCTAGATACAAAAATTCGTCACAATTCCCTACAAGTGATTCCCACTGTTTTTCAAACAACGCTTTTAATTGTGCTAAGTTTTGTAAGATAATACTCACAGAAACATTGCGAGAGCGCATGACTGACAATATCTTGTCAAAGTCATCAGGGAGTGAAACATTGGCAAATTCGTCCATTATGAAATGAACGTGCATTGGCAATGAGCCACCGTAATTATGGTCAGCATTATAGAAAAGCTGTTGAAACAATTGCGTGTATAAAATACTTATCAAGAAGTTGAAACTGCTATCATTATCAGGGATTATGACAAAGAGTGCAGTTTTTTTCTCCCCAAGCGTTGCTAGGTTAAGCTCATCCGTAATTGTGAGTGAAGCGAGTTGTTCCAGGTTAAACTTATCAAGTCTAGCAGCAAGCGTTATCTGTATTGATTTAAGTGTTTTCCCACTACCCGTGCGATATGAGCGATAATATTTAACCGCTATATGCTCAGGGTCGCGCATTTCAAGTCTGTCAAACAGTTCATCAAGCACAGATACATAGTTTTCATCTTCTTCTCGAACTTCGGCTGCTCTCAACATTTCCATGACCATTGAGAAGTTTTGTTCCTCCGGTGGGGCTTCATACTTTAAGTAGAAAATAAGTGAAAGCAAAAGTATAGAAGCAGCAGCATCCCAAAACGGGTCATTGTTCTGCGCACCTTTGGGTGTGGTTGATTTGAAAAGATTGGTAACAAGGCGTTGCACATCATTATCTTCTTGCAGATACACAAACGGATTATAGCAATGTGACTTCCACATATTGATGAGATCAAGCACTTTGACATCAAAGCCTTTACTTGCAAGCAAATGACCTGTATCTCTTGTGATTTCACCTTTTGGATCAAGTATGACCATAGAAGTGTTTGCTTGCATGGCGTTGACTTTTGCGTAGTATCTAGTTTTACCTGAACCTGAGCCACCCACCGTTAATACATTTAAGTTGCGTTTATGCTTTTTTCCGTCAAGTCCAATGCGCACATTCTGAGTAAGCAATTTATTTTGCGTAAACTGTTTGTCTGCAT
Organism: Oscillospiraceae bacterium; assembly: GCA_009785345.1. Taxonomy (GTDB): domain Bacteria; phylum Bacillota; class Clostridia; order Oscillospirales; family Oscillospiraceae; genus WRMH01. Next base: position 3,178 of record WQWL01000108.1, on the reverse strand, counting down.
ATTTGCGGTTGATTGCTTTAGAATCGCCCCATTTCGCACTACCGTGCTCCTCTTTTGGACGTGTGTTGCGGAGTGTTGAGATGTACACGCCGATACCGACAATATATGCGACAATAAAAATGAGGACAGTTTTTACGCTGTCCTCACACCATATAATATTGAGTGGATTGTTTATCGCCATTGGCATATATTGCAGTATCTCCACTAAACCTCCTGACACGGATGGAGCAACGATTAGCGCAATCCATACCGCCGGAATCAGACCTAGTGCATAAAATACATAGTTATGCTTTCGGCTACCGTGTTTCATTTCGTGTCCGTGCCTTTCTCTGCTTCGATCTCATAATTTTAAGCATGACATCACTAACATCTTTATCGCACTTATTATCATTTATAAGATCGGTACGCACCGTATTCAAGCTTTTTATAACAAGATCTTCTTCATAGCAAGTAAGACGTATCTTTTTTTGCTTTGTGCTCATATTGCTACCTCGCTTTATTATCGCGCGATGCTTTTTGTTGTTCAAGTTGTTTATTCATTCGTGCAGAAATGTCGGCAAAAGTATCTCGGATAACCTTAAACTCTGCTTTCATTTCTTGTGCATCAAGATTTTCAAAAACAGCTCCGACATCACTAAAATCGAACTTTCCGATATCAACTCCATGTTTCTTACAGAGCAGATACGATACGCTGTATGCTGAGAAATCTGAATCTATTTGTGTGTCGGTGAATTTACCAACTTCAGCAGCAGCGAGTTCATGTGCAACAGAGCTAAATGTATCTGCAAACTCCATACCTTTGCGAACCTGTATCGCTCCGGTGTCCGGATTGGTTTGTGCTACTGCATCACCTGCAAGCTCATCAACACCAATAATCGGTACTGGAGCTTTATGTACAAGTGCTGATAATTTTTGACGATCAGTATATGTCGGTGGCTTTGGCTCCAGTTTCATCTTTTGTCTACTGACTTGCGATATATCAAAGACTTTCTTTACATTGAAGCTAGTTCCTACAGCACCATTGTCTTTATGGTATTCATGTGGTTCTAATATCGAAATACCCTTTTCTCCGGGTTTAACAGAAGCACCTTTATTTTTCCAGTAATCAAACTCTCCCAACCTAGTTGCATCAGGCTTCTGAGTTTGAATGAGCAATACATTGACTGCACTATATCTGTCTAATCGGCTTTGTATATCCAAATACTGGCGGAACATATCCGGGTTGTTTGATACTTTTGAAACAGCATCATCTGAAAGTGCAAACAAATCTTCACGTTCAGTTTGTTTCTTTGTGGCATACTCATCTTTTGAATATTGTGAGTTGTCACCTTGTTCGTATACTTGATTGTTTAGAATGTCATCAAAGTTATTCATGTTATCTACTACCTTTCATTTTTGGAGATTTTTTTCTACCGCTGTTTTGTGGCTGTTGATGGGTTGTTGCAGGATTATTTTTAGGCTTCTCTGAAGCTGTACGAGTATTGCGTTTTACTTTTTCTTTGTCCCTCGCTTTTTGTGACGTCTGTATTTCACGCATTTCCTTTTTTACTGAGGGTTTAGGGTTGGTTAAAGTAGCTCTTTCTGAGTTCTTGTTGGGTTCTGATGTATGCTCTGATTGAGTGGGGGACGAGTTGCTGTCTGTGACTAAAGGGCGGTTATCTTTAACCTCCGCTTCCGGCTTGTCCGGCTCCTGTTTAGTTTGGCTTACTTGCTGTGTATTTGCCTTTTCAGGTTCGGGATTATTTGGCTCAACTTTGCCTTCACTTGTTCCAAGCAAATCGTCGAGAAGTTTTTCGGTGTCTGCAACGTCCATTGCTTCCGGTTCTGAACCTTTTGTTGTATCTTTTGATGTTTCCGTAACTGTACCTTTTGAAGCTTCAGATTTCTCTGATCTACTATTCACAATTTCGCTTTCGATTTTTGCTCTATCGACTGTAGCAAAATCATATCGTTCAGTAAGACGAGTAAATTTTGGCGCATCATCAGCTTTTATCATTACATCGCATAATCCGTCAGGTGTGTTCTTTGTGTTGCGAAGCATACTGTATACGATGCCATACTCTTTTGCACCATCTGCAAACTTTCTTACATCACGCTCCTTAATAGAGTGGATTTCTAATGGCTTGCCTGATTTGAGCATGGATGTAAGTCGTGCTTCACCTTTAAGTTTTAGTTGTTCTTTATCACCTTTCTTGAGTGCCGCAATTATAATGAGTGCAATACCTTTTGCAGCCGCTCCTGTAATTCGTATTGCACTCTCTGTTCCGTCTATAAGTATTTTTACAATTTGTTCAGCGGCGTCCCCTGAATAGTTCATATTTTTTGACTTCCTTTCCTTTAGTTTTCATGTCATTTCGTGCTTGTTTAATATTGTTTTCCATCTTCTTTGACCGTACCTCTATTTCATCACACATACTAATATCTCTGCGAAGTATGCTCATATTTTTTGACAACTCACTTATTTCATCTTTGATTGCTTGTTTTTCTTCGTCACCAGTATTAGCACTTCTAAGTTTGTTGCGTAGTAGCTTACGCTGATTATTGAGCGAATCAAGCTGAGTTTGAAGTTCCTGTTTATGAGAATCGAGCTGTACATCTGTATCAATACCATGTTTCACAAGCAGCCGAATTTCTTGAGAAATGCGTCGAGCATATCTAATATCCTCGCGATAAGCATAATGTATTTGTTTTGCAGTCGGCTCACGAGTCTTATTATTAAAATGCCCTAAACGGTGCAGATAATAAAAATACAGGGCTCGTAGCCCTGCGTTGCGATGAGGTTTTTGAAACCTGCCTTTATACCGATATTGATTTTGTGGATTCAGGTAACTTGGGATTTCAGGTCTGGTCTGTGAGAGTATCCTGTTACGTATACCCTCAATTGAATAATCACTACCAAAGTTACGTTGGAGTCTGACAGATCGTTCTCTTCCAAAAGCACGAACGGATATATCTTTACCACCCTTTATCTCATAACCCAACTTCTGAAGCCTTTCAAAAAATTGTCGCTCCGTCATGGATCGGCGAATACAGATGTCGATGTCATTTTTCACGGTACTGCGATATGTAGGCTGACCATTTCGCTCGGCGTTCCATTCTGAATAATGTTTGCTTTTACCTCGCTTTGGATTTTCTATTACAGACAATCCATATTCTCGGCATAAAGCGTCGGAGGCTT
>WQWL01000107.1 GCA_009785345.1 Oscillospiraceae bacterium | reverse complement strand
TCGCTAGAACGGGTCTCATCGCCCTAATATGAGATGGTTCGCCGTAAGGCGAACGAGTGGCGTGAGCCACTGGTGCGAAGCGCCACATTGAAATATCAACGAAGTTACATACGCGAAAAATCCACGACATATCGCTTGATTACGGCTAACATGGGACTTGTAACCAAGATAATGCACAACTATTATAATTGGAGAACATATATGGGCATCCTTTTAAATGGCAAGAACCTTGTCAAAAAATATTATGTCGGCGGTGAAACTATTTATGCACTAAATGATGCATCTGTCGAAATTACTTCGGGTCATCTGACCATTTTGCGCGGTCGTTCCGGTTCAGGCAAAACCACGCTCATAAATCAGCTCTGTCTTCTCGATAGACCTGATAGCGGTGAACTTATATTCGATGGTAAAGATGCAGTAAATGCAAACGATAAATGGCGAGATGATTTCAGGCGTAAAAACTGTGGTGTCATCTTTCAGTCAGTTGCACTAATGCCACATATGACAGCAATTGAAAATGTAGACTTTGCTATGCGGATTGCTGGTATAAAGCATACAGAGAGACGTGAACGTTCACTTGAATGCCTATCTATCGTGGGGTTGTCAAATAGAGCTTCTCACTTGCCGGCTGAACTGTCCGGCGGTGAGCAACAGCGCGTAGCTATCGCACGTGCAATAGCACATCGCCCCAAAGTTATTTTTGCAGATGAACCTACAGCCGAGCTTGATACACAAACAGGCTTGCAGGTTTTTAAAGTTTTTATGGATCTAATCGAGAAAGAAGAGGTCACCATCATAATGACAACACACGACCCTGCTTTCATTGAACTTAGTAATAACATATATACCATGACGGATGGAGTGATAACAGATGAGCGATAATTCCAACATTATGATCGAGTGTGATAATCTCGTCAAAATATATAAAACAAGCGACACCGAAGTCATGGCATTACAAGGACTTGATCTTTCTGTATACAAATCTGAATTAATGGCAATAATCGGTGCATCCGGTAGTGGCAAATCCACACTTCTCAATATTCTTGGTGGTCTTGACACTCCTACCATGGGGAGTGTTAAGGTTGATGGGCTTGATTTACGAAAACTAAGTCGTATGGAACTCTCTACCTATAAGCGCAACACTGTAGGTTTTGTCTGGCAAAACAACGCACGCAACTTAATTCCATATCTTACAGCACAAGAAAACATTGAGCTTGTCGGACGTATTGGCAAAAATCTGGATAAAGAATACTCCACAAACCTGATAGATATAATAGGACTCACAAAGCGCAAGAAAAACAAGCTTGCCGAACTCTCCGGTGGTGAACAGCAACGTGTTGCGGTTGCCATATCGCTTATTAATAAGCCAAAGGTATTGTTAGCTGATGAACCCACAGGAGCTGTTGACTCTCGCACATCAATCGCCATCATGGAGCTGTTCGAACGTCTCCGCGTTGAGCTGGGAATCACCATTATAATCGTCAGCCATGACCAAGATGTTGCAAAACACGTTGACCGTGTTGTAGCGATTCGTGATGGCAAAACATCAAGTGAGATTCTACGCACTGAGATGATCAATAATATGGAAAATTTATCAGCTTTTGAAGAAGAACATTTGGAACTCGCAGTTGTTGATAGAGCCGGACGCGTACAAATACCCGCAGAGTTGTTGGAAAAACTCTCAATTGCAAGCAGAAGTAAAGTCAGAATCGACACTGAGGATAACAAAATCACTATATACCCCGTTAATGAAATTCATTGATTTTAATAACAAAATGTTGTACATTATTAATATGTGGGCACCTCTAAAAACCTGCCGCTCATCATCTTGATGAAGCTTATTTCCCCACTCTGCGTTAATTTTCCTTGGAAGACGGATGTATTCCTGCGGAAAATTGCCTTGATTGTGGAAATAATCTCCAACAATCTAATAAACGTCAGGTTTTTAGAGGTACCCATGTGCAATACAACATCAACATAGAAAGTATAGAGGTGAAAGTATGGAGACTGCTGGTATAAAAAAATATTCGATTCCCCGTCATATATGGAGGGCTATCTATCCACTCTTAGTTTGGGTAGGCATATCTTTCTTTGTTCTTATGGCCGCCGGCATCCTGAACTTTGTGGCAAATATCCTTATTTCCGGAATGCAACTTGACACAGCAATAGAGGTTACCCTCACATTTATTCTCGAGCAATCGCTGCTTCTTACGCTAATAGGAAACGTCATTGCAATTTTGCTTTTTGCACTAATGTGGCGTAAAATAAGATTAAAATTGGAAAAGTACGATAACTCAAAACTTACTGCATTATCTCTAATTCTAACCATCATCCTAAGTGCTGCTCTCAACTTTTTCCTGGTAGCAATATTCGGCATCACAAATATTACAGAACTTTTCCCATCGTATGACTACATCGCAGAAATCCTTATGAGCGGCTCCCTATTAGTGCGGATAATATCAATCGGAATTGCTGCACCAATTGTTGAAGAAATACTTTGCCGCGGCATTATCCTAAACCGCCTTTCAGCGTGGATGCCAAAATGGCCTGCAATACTCGTATCAAGTGCATTATTTGGTATAGTTCACTTTAATTGGCTTCAAGGACTATACGCTTTTGCAATCGGCATTATATTCGCTGTTCTGTACTTAAGATATCGCAATCTTTGGATTCCAATAATCAGTCATGCTGCATTCAACCTTGCCAATGTTATACTAGTAGAAGTTGTTAATTACTTTGAAATCGATATAAATGTATTCGCAATTCTTATCCCCAGCGCACTAATCACAATAGCTTCAACTATATTTGTACTGAAATTCACAAAGAAAGCTGTCCTGATTCCTGAGCCCGCTGTGGAGCCCGAAGCTGTGCAATATTTCCCACCGCAAGTTTAATTGCAACATCTAGTGAATCAAGGAGGAACTTATATGAATACTGTATTATTATGTGCCGAAACTACACAAGGCGAAACTCGGGTCGCGCTTGTTCCAAAGCATGTTAAAGCGCTTTGCGAAATGGGGTATGAAATATTCGTTCAAAGTGATGCCGGAATGTATGTCGGCTTTACTGATGATGATTATATAGCTGCAGGAGCAAAAATCGTCACTTCACTTCAAAATGGATATGATAATTGTGACATCGTTGTTCGCGTTAATAAACTTGAAGACAATATTAGCGGTATGCGCGAACGCTCAGTTCATATATGTTCCTTTGATACATTCAAGAGTGGTGAAGAAGTACAAGAGTTTGCAGATGCCGGAATAAGACTCATAAGCTTAGACATGGTTCCACATTCATCCATCACAGCAAAAATGGATGTTCAAAGTTCGCAATCATCACTTGCAGGATATTATGCAGTGGTATTAGCTGCATCGAAGTTACCAAAAATATTCCCCATGCTCTACACACCTGCCGGTAATATTCCCGCCGCAAGAATCTTTGTTATAGGCGCGAACACTGCAGGTTTGCAAGCAATTGCCACTGCAAGAAGAATGGGTGCACGGGTTGTAGCATATGACACTTCACCTGCTCTTGCTGAAAAAATCGAATCACTCGGTGCAAAGTTTATAGAAATAAATCTCGGTGAAGCAAGTGTCTTCGAAGATGACGGTACTGCAACACTAACCCCAAAACAGCTACTCTTACAGCGTCAAGGACTCCTCAATATATGCGCACACTCCGACATAGTTATAACATCTGATTACGAACTCGGCAAATCCTCTCCTCTTTTGGTTACAAAAGATATGATTTCGTACATGAAGCCCGGTTCATTAATTGTTGATATGGCCGTAAATAACGGCGGAAATGTCGAAGGCTCTAGCCCTAACAATGATGTTGTCTATGATGGTGTAATGATAATCAGCGGAAACAAGCTCGAGCGCTATGTTCCCATAGATGCATCAAATATGTTCTCAGGAAATGTTTTTGCATTCCTTGAGCACTTCTGGGATTCCGAGTTTGGTACATTTAAACTTGACACAAATGACGAAATAATGTCGAAATGTCTAGTGCACTGTCTCGCTGATAATTAGCATATCCTTACGCAATCTATTTCCGTCTGCCTGCGTTGAAAAAACTTGAAAGGCCACAGGCATTACTGCGCTTTTTCGCCTTGTCAGACGAAAAAATATAGCGCAATTATATGCCAATTATCAACGAGGCAGCACACTAGTGGTCCACAACACCTAAAATTATACATGTTTTGAAAGGAGTACAACATATGATATTTTTGCTTCTGGTATTTATTTTGATTATTGCCGCTTTCCTAGGCAAAGAACTCATACCAAGAAAATTACCATCCCGTTTACATACCGCAGTAATGTCCGCCATAAATGCAATATCAGGCATTGCAATATTGGGTGCGCTTATCATTTGTGCGACCAGTACCGATAACATCGTGATTCTCATACTTTCAATGGTCGCAATCTGCCTGGCAACCATTAACTTAGTTGGTGGATTTGTGCTTACGGAAAGACTGCTTACTAAAAATTTGAGAATGAAAAATAAGAATTGAGAATTTTCCTAATATCTCAACTCACATTCCTCAATTTTCAATTCAAAGAAAGGTGCGGTCATAATAATGCTACATAATATTGCCCTATTCGACCTTATAAACCTCGCATACCTGCTTGCCGCTATTTGTATTATTGTGGGTATGAAAATGCTCTGTAAAGCTAACACTGCTCGTCTTGGATTACTAATATCTGCAAAAGGTGCATTTATTGCTATTGTTGCAGTATTCTTTAACGCTCAGATTCTGGACACATGGAATATTGATAATGTATTGCAAAATGGATTTTTCTGGTGTTTCATAGCAATATTTATCGGCGCTATAATCGGTGTTCTTTGGGCACGGAAAGTTAAACTTAACGAAATGGCAAACCTTTTGACAATATTCAACGGATTCGGTGGACTTGCATCTGCGCTTATAGCGTTTTCCTCATTCTATGCAATATATATTCTCGATGGTGAATATATTAGCGACGTGGTTCGTGATGTAGCAATCGCCTTTGCAGTTTTTATTGGAATGTTGACATTCACGGCATCAATCTTTGCGTGGGCAAAGCAATCCAGAATAATCGCTACCCGTCCAATTGTATTTAGAGGTCAAAATCTACTCAACGTTCTCTTGCTCTTCGCCGCATTTGTTTCGATGGCTATTTTTATTACTCCAACGGTCGATGAAAACCTAAATTTCATAGTCATTATTGCTCTATCAGCAATTGCTTTTCTATGTGGCTTTGCATTTATTCTGCCTATTGGCAGGAGAAAAATCCCAATTATGGTTTCCTTGCTCAACAGCATGACAGGTGTTGCAATTGTTATGCTTGGCTTCATATTCATCAACACCATGTTGATAGTTACCGGTGCTCTTATAACAACATCGAGCATCGTTCTCGCAATTGTAAAAAGTAAGTCTCTGAACCGTTCATTACCTAAACTGCTTTTAAGAGGTTTTGGTGTTGGCTATAATGATTTGCGTATAAGCCACAGCGGCGATTCCAGGTCGATTTCTATAGAAAATGCATATATGATTTTGGAAACGGCAAAGACTGTCGTATTTGTTCCCGGCTACGGCATGACAGTCGCAGGTGCGCAGCAAATTGTTAGCGAGCTTGCTTGCAAGCTTGAACGTAAAGGTGCAATTGTCAGTTTTTGTATCCATCCAAATGCCGGGCGCTTACCCGGACATATCAATACTGTTTTTGCAGAAACTGATATTCCATACGGAAAATGGGGCACCCCGGAAGAAATAAATCCCATTATGCCGATGCAAGATATCGCAATTATTGTCGGTGCAAATGATATTGTAAATCCATCAGCAGAAACAAACACCTCATCCCCTCTTTATGGCATGCCGATTATTAAAGCACATGAAGCCAAAACAGTTTTCGTACTAAAGCGTGGTGATGGCAAAGGTTTTTCAGGTGTTGATAATAGACTTTTCAGAATGCCGAACACCATAATGCTATACGGTGACGCAAAGGATACACTAATAGCATTAAGCAACGAAATTGAGAATTAAGGAATGGTCATTAATTATGTTAGATAAAAGCATACCATATGCAGGTATAGAAATGGTCAGGCGCGCGGGAACAATTGTTCCTGATTACCCACTCCCGGAAGGCTTCAATTTCGTGTTCTATAAGGATGGCGACGAAGCAGACTGGGCAAGAATAGAAACATCTGTAGACGAATTTGATAATGAGTTCGATGCACTTATGAGGTTCAAAGAACAGTTTCCATATACCAACGAACTTTATCGCCGTTGCCTGTTTATAGAGACCGATGATGGCAAGAAAGTTGCAACAGCAACCGCATGGTGGTCATTTATTGGAGATAAGCGGTATGCGTGGCTGCACTGGGTAAGTGTAGACAACAATCACCAAGGACTCGGACTTGGCAAAGCACTGACCTCTCGTGTAACACAATTACTCGTAGAAATCGAAGGCGATGTTGACATGTACTTAAGCACACAAACATGGAGTTATAAAGCTATAAATATTTACAAACAGTTCGGCTGGGAGCCTACAGATGAACTATATTCCAAAGAGAAAAAACGCGAATTCAAAAAAGGAATGAAGATACTGGCAAAAATGGAAAAAGAAAGAGCTAAGGACAAAAAGTAAACCATGTTAAAATCTCCCAAAGGGTCACTGTGATCCTTTGGGAGATTTTTACATGATAATTTCACTTTGTAATTTTTCTCAGCTGCATTGCAGCTCTTCATTGTTTACTTTTTCTCTATACTTTTTTCTTTACTTTTCACAATCCAGATTACAGTACGGACAGTCATAAGAAGTGTGACCGCAAATAGCACTGCCCATAAAGTTGTGTTATCCTCAATACCTGTTGCCGGAAGACCACCTTGTTGGTTACCGCCACCTGCTGGTGGAGTTGAGGGTGTTCTTTCTTCTTCAACGGCTTCATTTATTGTCCATACTGCAACTAATGTTATTTGATTTTCCCAGTCATCTGCAATTGCTTCAAAATCAAATCCATTTAGCGAAGATAGTAAATTAGTCGATGACGGTGCAAGTCCACTTTGAGATGCTGATGGCACAACAAATGACCCGTGCAACACATCCCTATTAAAATTGAGATACGTGGGATGGTAATCAAATCCTACAAATACATACCAACCTTCAAAAGTATAAACATTGTCTCCCGGTAATGTATTTCTATCTACAGCACGTAAGCCGTCCAGAATAAACTCATCACCAACTCTGTATGTATATCCATCAGGGTAGTTAGTCATTTCTGAATTTATTATGATGTCATCAATATTCTCGTTGTCAATCATATAATACACACGAATATAGCGGTACTCAGGCTCCCAGCGAGCATGTATAATTGTACCTTCTGTTATTGGAGTTGTAAAATCAAACGTAGTACCACCTGTTGCCTCTGTGTACCAACCTACAAATGTATATGTAGCTCGTGTAGGGATAGTTGTTGGTTCTGTTAAGGTTGTATTATTTGGTACCATTTGCATCGGGAAATTGCCTGTACCTTCATGTAAATCGAATGTAATGGCAACGTAACTCTCCCAACGAGCATGCACAGTTACATCCGCTGTTATTGGAACAGTGAAGTTAAATGGTACGCCACCGACCGCTTCGGTATACCAGCCTAAGAAACTATGATATTCGCGTACAGGACTCGCTACAGGTGCTGTTGCTGTCGTATTTTGCGGTATCATTTGCCTTGGGAAATTGCCTGTGCCTTCATGTAAATCGAATGTAACGGCAACATAGCTCTCCCAACGGGCATGTACAGTTGTATCCGATGTTACTGGAACAGTGAAGTCAAATGGTACGCCACCGACCGCTTCAGTATACCAACCTAAAAATCTATGATATTCACGTACTGGGCTTGCTGTAGGTGCTGTCGGAGCAGTATTATGTCGTACATTTTGTTCCGGGAAACTTCCTGTACCGCCAAGCAGATTGAATGTTACACTATGATATATGTGAATAACTTCTCCAGTTGCTGTTCTAATATCAAAATTATTGAAAGCATGTAAATTATTTGCAACACCAGGAATATTGGTCCAATCACTCGGGTTAATTCTGCCTCCGGCATTAACATTGTGAGTGACATTTAATGAATCATCTATGCGAGGTCCTTCTGTTGCAGTATTACTTGAAAATGTGGCGTTTTGAGTTATTGTAGTATTATTTAAATGAGCTGCAGTGCTCCATCCTAGTCCTCCACCATTTAATGCTGTGTTATTATTAATCGCACCACCGGTCATGTTAAATGTACCACCGGCACGGTTTATTCCCCCACCAAGACCATTTAGCGCATAATTTCCAGAAATTTCACCACCACTCATTGTAAATGTGCCACTTGTATGGTTTACACCACCACCATTACCACTTGTTGCTGTATTTCCAGTGATCAATCCACCACTTATTGTAAGTCCTCCAGCAGCACCTGATATACCACCGCCATTTGCACCAGCGGTATTATTGCTGATTGTGCCACCAGCCATTACAATTGGGCTACCACTTACACCACCACCATTATTTGCTGCAGTGTTGTTGGTAATTGTGCCACCATTTATTGTAAGCCCTGCACCGCCGTTTGAAATGCCGCCACCACTTGTATTGGCTGTATTATTGCTGATCGTACCACCATTTATTGTAATTGGACCACCGGTACCATAGCTTACAATACCGCCGCCGCCACCGGTAACTGCAGTATTTCCGCTTATTGTACCGCTCATCATTATAAATGAACCTCTCTCAGCAATTTTTGAAACTCCCCCACCAGCTGCTGCTGTATTGCCTGTGATTTGTCCACCATCTAATATAAATAGACCGGAGTTACTCACACCTCCGCCACTACCTGAAGTATTACCGGTGATTTGTCCACCGTACATTCTAAATGTACCACCTTGTACACGTGCACCGCCACCCCAGCCAATATTAATTCCATCAGTAGATCCATTGCCGGTAATTATGCCGCCGTTCATTATAACTAATCCGTCATCACCGTTGGAAATGAATACACCACCGCCTTGTCCGGTATTACCACTGATTGTGCCGCCGTTCATAGTAAATCTACCACCATCAGACACACCTACACCACCGCCACCAAAGCCGGCTCTGTTTCCGTGTATTGTACTTCCAGTTTCCATATATAAGCGACCTGTAGAGTTAACTGAAACACCACCGTGAGCAAAGCTAATATCACCGGTACCATTTAGCGTAACATTATGCAGACGTAATGTTCCGTTTACTGTGAAGTGACGACCACCAGTTGTTCGTGTTAGTGTGCGATTACCTGTTAGTATAATGTCTCTCCCTGCAGGGATGCTTATCATGCCTCCTGTTATTTCAAAATCTGCTGTAAGATTGATTGTATACTGTGTAGTTGTGGAAGCATTTGTAATCGCTAATCTGAGAGCTGCAATATCACCAACGTTAATAGTATTAAATGGCATAATTTCAATGTAGCCATCTTCATAGATACAGTCGCATTCGCAAGTGCAGTCATAGTAATCACAATCATACTCACATTCACAATTACACAGTCCATATGAATCGTATTCACCATAGTCTGATTGCTCTTCCGGATTATAGCCATCTTCCAAGCTATGATTGTCTTCTAATTCAGGAACATCTATAGCTGGCAGTCCCATGTCCCCCCGGTCAATTTCGCCACTGCGAATGTCGCACACGTTTGTGTCGCAACAGTCAACTAGTACGCAATTGTCAGCTATGTCAAATGACTCGCTTCCCGCAAACACAGCACCCATAGAAAAAATCGAAGATAGCATTACAAATGACATAATCAATGCTGCAACTCTTCTTCTTACCAACATAACCTTGCCTCTTACCATAACTTTCATCAACCTAACTCCTCCATTTTTTGTATTCTTGCGTTAAATCCTTCTTATGCAATTAATACTTGCGCTGTGCACATAAAGTTGCATTTTCTTTTTGAGTATCCTATTGTTTCATCTATACTTGTGTAATTTACTCAAGTATAGATTATTGTAAATAATACCACGATATGTAAAGTATTGATCTATATTTCGCGATTGTTTACAGAATGTTCATAACTCGACTGCGATTATTCACAAAAATATAGTCAAAACCGACTGCTTTTAGGCAATCGGTTTTACTATATATTTCACTAGATATATTTTGGGTCTCTTTCAATTCGTGCAGAGTTCTCTGATCAGCTGATTGTTACAGAACCAGGTTCCAAGATGCCTGTTATGCCACCGGAGTGCATAAATGGATGCACGGAAGTTATATTTGCTACACTGCCCACCGGCGTGTTTGGTGCCACATCAAAACGGAAGTATACATATAAATGAGTACTTGGATCAGCACTTGATCCAGGTGACCAATCCAATACAACTATATTTGGACCATGGTCATGATTAGCACCGCCGATTGCGGAATCTCCACCGTAGTAAAACACAACGGCTAGGTTATAGCCACCAAGGTTTGCACCACTTGTATA
>WQWL01000106.1 GCA_009785345.1 Oscillospiraceae bacterium | reverse complement strand
AGGGGCGGTTGTGGACAACCGCCCAATGCAAGCAACTTAAGGTTATCCGTAGCATAAAGGCTCAAATCATCCGACCCGCGGGGCCACCTTCTTTGCTAAAGAAGGCAAGGAACGATACATCCACCCCTTGCCCTCTTTAGAAAAGAGGGTGCCGTCCGCAGACGGCGGGTGATTTGATAAGGCAAGATTCCTTAAGTTGCTTGCATTGGACAACCGCCCCTACATTACGTTCATCACATTCCAGGTGCGTCGATTTCTATTTGGCGTGTATTTTCATCAATATATTTTAGATGTACGACGATTGTGTCCGGTGGGAAAGCGCCGGGCACATTTTCACTCCATTCGACGATGCAAACACCGCCGCGCTCTAAGTAATCATCCCAGCCGATATCAAACAGCTCGCTCTCATTGTTAAGACGATACATATCGAAATGGAATAGTGGTATTTTGCCGGGATACTCATTTACAATTGTAAAAGTGGGGCTGGACACGCTGGCGTCAATTCCAAGTCCTGCAGCAACGCCGCGAGTAAAGGCGGTTTTGCCTGCACCTAAATCTCCGTATAGTGCAACAACTGCACCTTTACTGAGACTGCGCCCAAGCTTATATCCTTCTTGTATAGTTTCCGCTTCACTGTTTGTAATGATTGTCATAGTAATACTAGTACTCCATCAGTCTTGTTTTCATAGTGTTCCACTGGTCTTTTTGCTGCAATACTGCGTTACTCGTCAGTTAAATACCAATGGGTATTCGCCCTCTTCGCGCCTTGTCTTGCAACAAAAATCCTCGGCGCTACACTACAATAACTAACTTGACGAAGTACTAGTGTACCATGTATAGACGGAAGATGAAAAGAGCATATTTGCACAAATTAACAAAAAATGGTAAAATACTCGATAAAGTAATTGTGTTTAATTCTAAAGGAATGATCATACATATGGCTGTACTGGCAACAATTATTAGAGGCATTGTACGTTTTGTTAGTGAAGCAGATGCGTTTTTGCTTGCACTATCAACAGGAAGTGCAATTTTTGGATTGATCCTTATCAACAGCGTAACACATAATCGTAGCAATGAAGTGTATGTCCAAGTTGGAGCGGTCATAATTGGAATTGCGCTATATGTACTATTCTCATATGTTGATATTGATATAATTGCTGACAAGTCTAAGTTAGTGTTTATATTCAGTATTTTGTTTTTGTCAACACTATTTGTGTGGGGCGAGGGCATCGGCGAGGGTAGAGGTTCGTGGTTGCGCTTTGGTGCAATAGGTATTCAACCGGGAGAAATTATCAAAATTCCTTTTATCATCATCATATCCTATATGATTTCAAACTTTAAGGAACGAAGGACATTCAATTCATTATTATCAATGATGCAAATAGTAGTTGTATTTTTATTCTTTGTAGGATTCGTATTTTTTGCAGGACGCGATGTCGGAACTATGGTTGTTTATATGGGGATTTTTGCTATAGTATTATTTGCAGGTGGTACAAAATTACGATGGTTTTTAATCAGCGGAGCGATTCTTACACTATTAACACCATTTTTGTGGGAAAATTTTTTGCGCGAAGACCAACGTAACAGAATACTCGCACCCTTTATTCCAGATGTCATTGATCCAACACGGAGATATCAGCTGTGGCAAGGGGATCTAAGTGTTCAAGCAATTGCAACCGGAGGTTGGTTTGGACAAGGGCTTGGTAATGGAAGATTGACAC
The DNA here is from genome assembly GCA_009785345.1 of Oscillospiraceae bacterium. GTDB lineage: Bacteria > Bacillota > Clostridia > Oscillospirales > Oscillospiraceae > WRMH01. The sequence continues at coordinate 8,785 of WQWL01000106.1, read as the reverse complement.
AAACAATCGATAGCATACCTGCACAGCATACGGATTTTATTTTTTCGGTAGTTGGTGAGGAACTCGGGTTCATTGGTTGTATAGCTGTGCTTGCACTTCTTGTAACTATTATCATTAGATGTGTTTATATCGGTATAAAATCAAATAACTCGCTTGGAATGTTAGTTTGTATTGGTGTCGCTGCGATGGTCCTTGTTCACATGATAATGAATGTGGGTATGGCTCTTGGGATAATGCCTGTCATTGGAGTGCCGCTTCCTTTCATTAGTTACGGGGGTTCATCAGTCGTAACATTCTTTGCTGCAATGGGACTGGTTTCAGGGATAAAAATGCGCCCTAAACCTATTCGATTCAGAAACATGTGATGAAGGGGTTAGGAGCTAGGGGTTAGTATAATCTGGCAGACGCTATATTTTCATACAAAAATATCCTAAAAAATAATTTAATATAATAAAGGGTTTTTCGTTTTTGTTTCGTATATGTACTATAAGAAGATACTTAGTATTCCGTTTTCAAAATAACTACCCAAACCTTGCGTCGCCTTTTTCTGCCTGCCGTCGTTGAAAAGTCTTAAAATACCAGTGGTATTCCCGCAACTTTTCGCCTAGACAGGCGAGAAAATCAACACAATTTTTGTGCAGTTATTTCAAAAATGAAATACTAGTGAAAACTATATCCTGTATGAAACTATCAAATGGAGTGCTTGTGAATGACGAAAGAACCGAGACTTATCCGTGAGACGCTTGAGGAGCATATGCTGTCACAAAGGGCGTCTTTTTCATCTCGTTCAAAAGGTCGCTTGAGGGATGAGCCGGAATGTGTAGTAAGAACATGTTTTCAACGTGACATCGATAGAATAATGCACAGTAAGACATTTCGCAGGTTAAAGGATAAAACTCAAGTGTTTTTAAGTCCGGAAGGTGATCATTATAGGACTAGACTAACTCACACGCTCGAAGTTTCCAGAATAAGCAGGACAATTGCACGTGGTCTGAGGCTCAATGAGGACTTGGCCGAAGCAATTGCATTAGCCCATGATTTGGGACATACACCTTTTGGACATGCAGGGGAGTATGCTTTAGATAAGCTTCTTGTTGATGACGGCGGATTCAAGCATAATGAGCAAAGTCTGAGAATCGCGGATTGCGTTGAACGTGGCGGCAAAGGTCTAAATTTGACGTTTGAAACCAGAGATGGGATATTATGTCATACCGGTGATAAAATACCGGAGACATTAGAAGGCAGTGTTGTCAAGGTTGCAGACAGAATTGCGTATGTCAATCATGATCTTGATGATGCTCTAAGAGCAGGTGTGCTGCGCGAAACTGATGTTCCGGAAGAAATCATATGTGCACTTGGTGCGACAAATGATCAAAGGTTGAACGCTCTTATTCTTGACGTAATTCAAGAAAGTGACGAAAATGACGAAATAGTATTTAGTCCATCAATTGCATTTGTGTTTGATACTTTTCGTGAGTTTATGTATAAAAATGTATATTTGAACATGAAGGCAAAGAGTGAAGAGCGAAAAGTTTTTGGAATTCTCAAAGAGATATTCAATTATTACTGTGAAAAACCGGATGAATTGCCAGATGAATACCAGCGCACTGCAACTTCAGATGGACTTACACGTGCTGTAAGTGACTATATTTCCGGAATGACCGACAATTATGCCGTACATGTATACGAGAAGCTGTTTATCCCCGAAACATGGCAAGTACGTTAAGCGAACTGTGTTCGCAGGGTTTAGGGGTTAGTAGTCGTGGGATCAAGTCGTTTAAAATGAGCTAACCCCCTAACCCCTAACCCATAATCCCTAAGCGAGCTTGAGCGAAGCGAAAGGAGCGATCATGCCTATACCGGATAGTTTCATTGATGAACTTATCAGCAGGACAGATATAACAGAGCTTGTCGGTGGATATGTACGCCTTTCTAAGCGAAGTGGCAACAATATGTTTGGACTTTGCCCGTTTCATAGTGAAAAGACCCCATCGTTTACAGTAAACTCAGAAAAACAAATCTACCACTGCTTTGGTTGTGGTAAAGGCGGCGGTGCGATTGGTTTTATACGGGATATAGAGAATCTGCCGTTTCAGGATGCTGTCGAGGTTTTGGCAAAGCGTGTTGGCATGACAGTGCCGCAAGAAGAGGGACAAGCAGAGGCATCAAATAGACGCAGACGTATTTTGCAACTAAATCGTGACACCGCAAAACATTTTTATTCAATGCTATCTACAACACTTGGAGCGCCTGCAAAAGAGTATTTAGCAACACGTGGTATTTCAAAAGAAAGCGTTATACGTTTTGGGATTGGCGTTGCTCCGGATCATTGGACATCACTCTATGACAAGATGACGAGCATGGGATATACCAAACAGGAACTTATTGATGCAGGTCTGTGCAGACAGGGAAAGAGCGGGTCCGGTGCATATGATTTTTTCAGAAACAGGCTTATGTTTCCGGTAATAGATATACGTGGCAATGTGATAGGATTTTCCGGTAGAAGGCTTGATACAGGAAAAGAGTACAAATATTTGAACTCACCGGATACGCCTGTATTTACAAAAAGCCGAAATCTGTTTGGACTGAACCTCTCTAAGACATCAAAATCCGGAATGTTGATTCTAGTTGAAGGAAATATCGACGTTGTTATGTTACATCAAGCAGGATTTGACAGTGCAGTAGCGCCACTAGGCACAGCCGTGACATCAGAGCAATCAAGATTACTTGCACAATTTACAGAAAACATTGTCATTGCATTTGACCCTGATGAAAGTGGGAAAAAGGCAACATTACGAGCAGTTTCGATACTGGAAAGAACAGGTAAGAACGTAAAAGTCGTTGATTTAGGAAAGTCTGGAGACCCTGATGACTTTATAAGACAAAACGGTGCAGATGCATTTACGGTATTACTTGAGGGTAGTGACAATCATATAGATTATCGCCTGATGTCAATACAAAACGTGAATGATATGCATAGCGATGAAGGACGGCTTACGTATCTAGCATCAGCAACAAGTATGATAGCAGAACTAAAAAGCGAGCCGGAACGTGAAATATATGGGGCAAAGATTGCAAAAGTTGCAGGTGTTTCAGCAGATGCGGTGAAAAACGAAGTCATAAAGAAACTGAAAATGCAAAGAGGCAGAAATAGAAGAGAGTTTGAAAAAGAAACTAAACGCCCAAGAGCAAAATTACAGCCATCAGATAGAAGCTTGAGATATAGCAATGATATTTCTGCAGTAGCTGAAGAAGGCATTATTAGATGCGTTGTGCTTGACCCGAGATTTATGAAAACAGCGGTTGAAGAAGGTTTTTCGAAAGATGAGTTTACATCATCATTTCTATCAAAAATATACGGCATTCTCGAAAATCGCATATCGAACCAAAGGGAAGTTAGCGAAGCGCTTATTCTATCTGAACTTGAACCCGGAGAAGAGTCACAATTGACTCTAGTGTTACAAAAGCCGGAAAAAATCAGTCACGGGACTCAAATTATAAAAGAGTATATTGAAAAAATAAGATCAGAGAGATTGAAAACTCAAGTGCCGGACAATGAAATGCTGCTTGAGCTGAAAAGACTCAAAGAAAATAAAACACCGGAGGGAAACAATGGATAACAAAATGAATGACGAGCATGAAGTAGATGATGAAGTTGACGTAACTGTCGAAGAACTCGAGAATCTGGAGCAATTGGAAGAGCTTGAGATGTTTGAAGATTTGAAAGAATTGGAAGATGTTGAAAGCTTTGGTGATTTTGATGACTACCAAGACAAAGATCAAGAAAAAGCTAATGAGGAACGCCTTACAGCTCTTATTGAAGAGGGCAAAAAGCGTGGAAATCTCAGTTCAAAAGAGTTACTTACCGTGCTTGAAGACATGAATCTGGAACAAGAGCGCATAGACAAGTTTTATGATGCGCTGGAAAACTTTAACATTGATATGAATGATGTAGAAGCAGCCGAGGAAACAGTCTTTCTGGAGGCAGATGCTGATGCTCCGGAGGTTGAAGAACTTCAAGAAATTGAAAATCTTGCTGAAGATGAGGTTGTTGATCCTGAAAGTTTAGTTGACAACTTTAGCATTGATGATCCAGTCAGAATGTATCTAAAGGAAATTGGAAAAGTTGATCTACTGACGACAGAAGAAGAAATTGAGCTTGCAACAAGAATGGCAGCAGGGGATGTGGAAGCTAAAAGACAAATGGCGGAAGCAAACTTAAGACTTGTTGTCAGTATTGCGAAGCGTTATGTCGGTCGTGGCATGCTTTTCCTGGACTTGATACAAGAAGGAAATCTTGGACTTATTAAGGCTGTCGAAAAATTTGACTATACAAAGGGATATAAGTTTTCTACATATGCAACATGGTGGATACGTCAAGCCATAACTCGTGCAATCGCAGATCAGGCACGTACAATTAGAATCCCGGTTCATATGGTTGAGACTATAAACAAAGTTATGCGTATTTCTCGTCAACTGTTGCAAGAATTAGGACATGATCCTACTCCTGAAGAGATTGCAGAAGACATGGGTATCCCTGTAGAAAAAGTTCGAGAAATTCTTAAAATTGCGCAAGAACCGGTATCTTTGGAAACACCAATAGGTGAGGAAGAGGATAGCCATCTTGGTGACTTCATTCCGGACGAAGATGCTTCAGAGCCTGCGGAAGCTGCTTCATTTACATTGCTAAAAGAACAACTTTCCGGTGTGCTAAGTACGTTAACACCACGCGAAGAAAAGGTGTTGAGGCTTAGATTCGGAATCGAAGATGGACGCACAAGAACTCTTGAAGAAGTTGGGAAAGAATTCCAGGTAACCAGAGAGAGGATTCGCCAAATCGAGGCAAAAGCACTTCGTAAGCTACGTCACCCGAGTAGAAGCAAGAAGCTAAAAGACTTCCTATTTCCATAAATTGAGATTTTTGTCGAATAATATCCTCGAAAATCTTATCTACTGGTTAGTCGGTGTTTAGTATAAAAGCTACTAACTATACAAGCCCCCTCAGCAGTTTAATTCTGCTAAGGGGGCTTGTATTGCTAATCAGTTTTCAATGCTTTACTCTTCTTCATTCAAATCATCCGAGGGTTCTTCAGGTTCATAAGGTCTTTCCAAAATAGCATCGCTGTGGATTCTAAGCGGAGTATCTCCATCAACATATCCGCCGTCGATGAACATTGTTCCGGCCCGTACTTCAAACCTTGCGTTGTTAGTTATTGTACCGTAGTTGACTACTGTAGAATTTGACACGTTTTCTACATGACCGTAATTCACCAACGTTCCGCCTTCTGCGATGGTAATTGTGCCACCTCCATTGGAGCTACCTTGGTTATTGATTCTTCCTCCATCAAGTACTACAACAGTACCTTTGATAATAAGTTCGGCATCGCGCTGTATATTCAGTGTGGTTTCGATATACAACGTCCTGTCTTCCGGTATAACAAGCGGACTATGTTGCGCAAATATGCCTAAGTTGCCACGGGTTTGCAATACTACATCATCAGTTTCCAGAAGAGCACTCAGACGAGCCGGATTCGTTGCGTCAAATGCTGTTGGTGGGGCAATAACTTCACGTGCGGCAATAGGGATATCAATGTTAATATAGTTATTATCAACGGTAAAAGAAAAACGATCAATGCCATGAGCCGGATTAGCGCTTGGACCGGTTGTGGGCGCCGGTTGAGAACCGCCGGTTGTAAGTATCAGCACAAGCCTATTTCCTGCCAATGCAGTGTGTACACTCGGTTGCAGGTAAATGGTGTAATCATGCCAGACTCCAATATTTGCTTGTGGATCAATTTGTGATTCGATTCCGGCAGTATAACTTTCAAAGCCCGCACCCGGGTTGGTTAAATCCATCCAACCTTTGCCAATTTCTCTGAATGTGCCTGTTGATAGGGCAAACTCGACCATATTAGAGTTGCGAGCGCCGCCACCTTGCCAGGCTAACCAGTTATTGTTGCCTATCTGAGTTTCAGAAGGAATTAATACACGCGCCGGGGTGGCACCAACTCTAGGAGTGCCGAAAAAGTTAATAGTAGTGTCCGGTGCAGCAACTTCGACCAGCTTGGCATGAACGCGCAGATTATCTCTGGCAGCAGCGCCGAGCGACTCAAACGCAGCACGGAAGCTAACTTCAACGACGCCTTTAATAGTCGTGTCTTCGGTAAGAGTGATGGAATATATAGCGCTGCCTGCGGTGGAGTAATTCATATTGTTCCACCAATTGAGAGCCGTGCCGGGGTTGCCTGCATCAATGGCTGCATTACCGTGGGTTAGTCCATTGGCGCTATTGATAGTGATAAGTCTGTTATCAGCAGAAGCAACAGCAGCGGAAGATGCAAAAGGCACAAATGCAGGTTCGTAAGTATCATGAGGCACCGGACGAGCAGCGTCTTCAGATTCTAAGCCACCCTCATCAAAAATGAGAAACTCTTCCGCAACCGAGAAAGAAATTGCTGTGCTCTGAGGTGTATTACCGGAAGATTCTTCAGAGGTGGTGTTTATCCTAAAATCGTTACCAGTTATAGTGAGCGTGTCAGTATCGTGCCAAGTATCGTAGCTATCCCACTCGCCGGTTGAATTATTATGTGCTATTACATAAGGTATTCTTTCTAACACATTGTTATCAACTTCATACAACCAATAGCTGAACCATAAATTAAGTAGTTCGTCAAATGTGTATTCGCCGCAGTACATTACAAACGGACGGTGAGCACCGGCACCGGCAGCACCAACATTAAGGTAAGGGTTAGCGTTAGCAAAGGGGAAAGTCGGGGTCATATGTTCACCTTGATTCCACATCAATCTGACTGGTACGTCTGCTGATCTGGCAGCCCTATACATCATCTCGGATTGCTTAGTGCGCACATTATCGTCGTTAAGGCCGTGTATGATGAACATTGGTGTTTGTATTCTGCTAGGTCCCCAATCTCTGAACCAACCGTCACGAGTATAGTCGCGACGTGCCCAGTGAGCACCGTAATTTCCAGCCAAAGCGGCTTCTTCATGCCGCATAAGTTGTGAGTGGGCTAAGGATCTGACAAAGGTAGGAACGGCTTCCCAATTTGGAGTGACTCCATCGGTACTTGCGGCTCTGGCCTGAGTTGTCCATGCACCTAAACGGGAGTTACAGTGCCAAGCCAGTCCAACTGTATATTCCCAAGTGACGAAAGTACCTTGAGAATTAGTATAATCATACCAACTAGCAATACCGGCTACCGGAACGATGGTTTTTAGACCTTCAACTCCAGTGGTGGCTAGTCCAAACTGTGTGGTACCCGCATAGGAACGACCTGTCATACCAATTCTGCCATTAGACCAATCAGCAAAGACTTCGATATTATCGGTTTTGTTGGTAAAAGCTCTAGCGTTGCCGGTCAGCCACTCGATTACTGCCTTAAACGCAGCAATTTCAACATCAGCACCCATGGTAGAAAGGCCTTGACTATTTAAACCTGCCGGACCGTGAGCCGCAACAACGGCAAAGCCACGAACCAAGAAATAGTCGTACCAATTTAGATTTTCGTATTCGTATCTGACTTGTGAACCAGGCACAGGCGGATTAAGATTATATGTAGCAGTATAAGTGCCACCACCAGCGTTTTGGGTTAAAAATTGATAGAACCAATCGCTGGTGACAGCGTTATCAACCATATGGGCGACACCTTCAGCACCGCGAGCAATCGCACCCTGTGCAACTCGCGGAGGGGGTTGAGACCAGAGTGAATAGTGATTAAAATCAGGATTTGCAGCTAAAAATGCATCGCCACGCGCACGATGCAATGGTGAAGGGTTCTGACCTACTGTACCCTCAATGTATGGGCGCGCCTCAAAGATAGTAGCAAACTCAGCACCATCTAATGCTGAATTTGGCAACTGCACCAAGACTTTAATCAAGTCGAGCTGACCATCGCCGTCGGTGTCAAATTCAGTTTCAACATAAACTACAAAGCGGAGAATACCGTCTCCGCTAGTATCGCGAATTGTTGAATTACCGTATTCGAAAATCGGTACAGCCATGCCGTTTACAAAGTACGGCATTCTTGGTACGGCAGCAAGTGCATCTCTAAGTCCGTTGAATTTATCAAGCATGGCAATTGTCATCGAAGCGATAATATCCGCGGTCAACACTTGATTTGGTATAAATTCCCAATTGTTGAAGAAGCCGGCAGAGCGAGCAAACTCATTATAGTTGAAAAATGGGAAATCCGGTGGACCGCCGGCAAACTGGCTTGTTTGCATGCCGGCCATGTATAGGAGCATGACAAGATAATCTTGTTGTGTTGTCGGTTGTTCAGAAAGTGCGATGCTGGCTAGAGGCTCCGTGCCGGATAGTATTGCGCCGACGGCACTGAGATCGGAGGTTGTGAATACATGGTCTGTGGGAAATTCACTTAAATAAGCTATTAATAAATCGGTGGAGCAAGATGTTGTAACTGTATCACTTTGTTCCTCAAAACTTTCGGCCAATACAGGAATCATTCCGCCAAGGAGCATTATGACGAGTAGGAAACCGATAAACCGTTTGGATGTTATTAATATTTTTTTCATTATTAATTTTATTCCTTCCTAATTTTTATATTTGGGTTCTCTCGCTTTTGTCTTGTGAAAACAGGGTTGTGTCTTCTTTTGCTCAGGCGTTGCATAAGGGTCTGTTACTAAATAAACTTGACATCTTGCCTTGTCTTTTTGCCGCCATGCTACGCGGTAAAACCTTGAAAGGCCACAGGCATTACTGCGGTTTTTCCACGTAGCCTGGACAACAAAAATCCTGTGGCGATATTGT
>WQWL01000105.1 GCA_009785345.1 Oscillospiraceae bacterium | reverse complement strand
GCCACCTTCCGGAATATCAACTGAGATATGTTCCCAACCTGTATGACCTACTGCCGGTCTACGGAATCCATCTCTGCGACCTTCTGCATCTAAGTCACTACGACCGATTCCCGTGGCTAAGTTCTCAGCTGTAAACCAGCCCCAGAATGCAAACGCTCCGACTTCATCGATTCCATCAAGGTATGCTTCTACTGCACTTAAGTTTACATTAGTATTGAATGCTACTGGTACTACGAGTTCGGTAATTGCGTTACCATCACCATCAAGACCAAAGTTGCCATTGCCATACGCATGGAACGTTATTCGCGCTGCTTCTCCACCAATAATACTGTCAGCTCCCCATAATGCGAGGTATTGGATACCCGCATTTGGCATGCCGAATGTATAGCCAACATTATACGGATTAGGTCTATCTGCACCAGGTCTTACTAAATTATCCTGAACTAAAGTGTTAATATTTGTTCCAACTGTTGGTGGCGTTGCACCATATGGCATACGGTACCAACCAAGGAAATAATGATTCTCTGTTACTCCACCTGCAGTTAGTGTTACAGATGTATTATTCGCTACAGGATTTGGTCCCGGGATATTTAGATTACCCCCTGCCACTGTCGCTGATTGCCCACTGTGTGTCAAGTTATCGGGTACATTTGCAATTCTAAGTCCAGGTGCAAAGTTTGCTACAAATACCAGCGGGCCACTTACATACATGGCTGCTATTTCGTTTGCAGTTATTGGGTTACCGTTATGCGTCCAACCTGCAAACATCCAGCCGTCCCTTGCTGCTGTAACCGGAGGTATTCCTATTGGTGCACCATTTACAGCTCCACCACCCGGTCTGCTTTCACGCAGATTTCTTGTGACTGATGGTAGCCCATCCACTGTTCCGCCTGTTGTCGGAGTACTTAGATTGGCTTCAAAGCGTACATCATGATATCTGTAATCTATACGTGCTTCTATACGCGTATGCTGGTCGACATTTACACCTATCTGTTGCATCGCACCTGCTGAACCTGGAATTGCAGTTCGCACATATGTTTCAACCATAGATCCATCTACCGGATCTCCCACCCATGCTCTGGTGATTTGAGTGTTGTACCAACCCAAAATATCAGCATTCCAAGGAACATACGTAATTCTAACATTCGTTAGAGAGTTCCGTATCACTCCATCGCCACTATCAACCGGCATTGCCGGATTTATATCGTGAGGGGCGGTAGTCGCCATACCTGGTGCTGTTACTGTATGGTTGCTTGATCTTCTCGTTTGCGTAAGTTCCGCTTCCATAGTGCTGCGTGCATGGGCGGTACCAAGTGTGTTGAAGTAAATATGTCTTCCTTCTATTCTGTTTCTGGTAACAACATCATAGTTGTTCCAAATGTGATTGCGCTCTTCTATTGCTGCTACGCTTCCATCTATATTCGTACGCGGTCCAACCCATACCACACTACCGACTTGTCCACCTGCAAAATGAGGATTACCAACATTTCTTGCAGCTAGGTTTTCATCTATTAGCAGACCGGCAGTAGCTCTGTTGCCTTCAAACGTTGTGTTTGTAATTCTAAGTCTATCTGTAGCCGCATTCGTAGGCAAGTTGTTGTTGTTGGCACTCAACACAAGGGAAATCGCACCACCATTGAGTGCACGGTTATTCCTAAATGTAGAGTTGGTGATGTGAACACCTCTAGCCGCCGCCAAATCAGTTCCTTCATGGCGGATTGCACCACCTTCACCGGCTGCCATGTTACCTTCAAAGAGAACGCCATCTACACGTAAGCCAACATTATTTGCGTTTATAATACTTATGCCTGCTCCATTTTGTCTGGCAACATTACCTCTAACTATTGAGCCTGGTGATAAAGTAATGTTTGTCGCACTCGCCGAGAAGAAGCGCATACCGCCACCATTAGTTGCTATGTTATTCTCAATGATTGTTAAACCTTCCACAGTAACATTAGAGTTGGTATTACTATGAATTCCACCACCGAAATTATTTGCTGAGTTCCCGCGAAGAGTAATGTCATATGCATTTAGCACCGCTGCTGCACCGGTCTGATTGTGTGCAACAGAAATACCACCGCCACTTCCGTTAGCATGATTATATGAAAACGTAGCGCCACGAGTTGTGAGGCGTCCGCCACCTGAATCAATAAAGACACCGCCGCCGCCGCCGTTGCCGGTTTGAGCAGAGAAGTTGTGTGATATAGTTGCGCCTGGATTTATCGTAGCAAGACCGTTTGTTATGATCAATCCGCCACCACGACCTGCAGCTCTGGCATGACTGATTTCACTACCCGCATGCATATACAGACGAGTTCCTGAGGCACCCATGCTGATACCGCCACCGTTATTAGCAGGTCCTCCTGCAGGAATTCTTCCATCTACTGGTGCCGCTGGGTTTCTTGTCAATCTAATATTCCACAAGTGAAGTATACGACTACCTGCCATTTCAAAATGGCGGTTTGCATGCCCATCAGCTCTGATAAGTGCAAATGATGCACCATATCCCTCTATAGGGCACCAGCTGTAGATATGTACTGTGGTAGATGCACCGGCATGAGGCAATACAGCTGCCGCAAGGGTAATATCTTGTGTTACGCGAATAACCCTTGTGCCACTGGCATTCAAAGCAATCCTCAATGTAGCATCATCCGTTGCAGTATGAGTGGTCGCCGGAAGTCCTACAGGACGTTCAAACGACATAGGTTCAATCCCAACATACCCATCTTCGCCATACTCATACTCTTCTTCGTTTACTAGTTCTTCGCCTTGATTGAGTTCGCTGTCCGGAACATCCGCATCCGGTGTTTCAACGACCGGAACGTCTACTGTTGGAATGTCCACAGCTGGCAACTCTACTTCTGGTGTTTCCACCGCTTCTTCTTCAGATAGCACCTCTGAAGTCGTGACATCTGCAGCTCCTACATAATCAGAAATTGCATAAATGTCCACATCTTCGCTTGCACTTGCCATTCCCATAGCTGGTAGCGCCACTTGGAGTACCAGCAAGGTCATCAATATTACTGCTAACGCCTTCTTTACTTTCATGTTCTTCTCCTTAAGTTATTAATACTTCCTGTTATATATCTGACTAATTTTGTCATATTTTAACATAGCATATATCGAAAAAGCAATTATTTTCCTACATATGTTGTTAATAATGTGTTAATTTTGTTGAATTTCGCGATAGATAATGCTCTTGCACGCTTTATGTCTGTGCTATATGAGCATATAATCGGATATGATTGTTATACTCTATTTGCAATTTCTTTAAATGTACTAACTGCTTCTGTTCGTTCAAAAAACACCCTCTCTCCAATATCGACTTCATTCCAATAACTAATTCTTTTACCACTTTTACGTTCTGTCATGAATACTATTTCATTGTTTCTACTAATAATAATTTTACTTATCTGCGCGTTTGCCACACCTTTCTTACAAACTATGTATACATCATCACCTATAAAGCATGGCAATTCTATTAATTCATTTTGCTTTCCTTTCACAACTGTCATAAATCTCCCACCCGTTATAAATATTGTTATTAAAAATTTCATAGCTTTCCAGATAGTTATTCATCTGTGATTCTGTTAGTTTAATTAGGAATTCACAGAACTTTTCACTCATTTTGCACCTATAATTTAGTGCGTATTAATACCTCCATTACTATAGAAGAGAAAAATTCTGCTGGTTATTCAATATGCTAAATGTAAACAAATTGTAAATAATTCGACATTTCTGCAAATACTGCTAGTTATTTGCTCCTAAAATTTGCTTTTCTATCGCCAATGTAATAAAATGTTGCTTGTTACGTCAAGATTGGAGCAACATCGTGATAGTTACAAACAGAAGAATAAATACAATTATAGTTTCTCTTGTTATCACCATCATTACAGTAACAATGATGGTGATAACAGTGTTGTATCTCGCAGCTTTAGTATCTGCCGAAACAATTGAATCTCCCTACTATGAAGGGTATTACCCAAATGACGATGCATCAAATGATTCCGACACAGAAATGGATTCTGATTTAACTGATGAACCCGACTCAGGGGATAAGTATAATCCGGATGATTCCGACACAGAAGATAACTCAGATCAGGATAATGAACCTGATGAACCGGACCAATGTGCTGACTGTCCGGAACTATCTGAACCGGAAGATGATGCTTATGAAAATGATTACGCATCAGACAACAATGAATCTGAACCACCTCTTGTTGATGGTGGCATAGATGATAAATACTGTGATGAAAATTATTATTACTACGAATATTGCTGCTTTGAATGCTACTGTTATGAGTGTTATTGTTGTGAATATTATAACTGTTATAATATAGATATTATTCCGCTATCTGTACATACACCATATGGATTAACGACTACATATGTGGTTTCTAATGAATCCGAATTGAGAAGTGCATTGACAAGCACAACGGATCCGGCTGTTATTCGTCTAACAGAGAACATAGATATTATCGGTGCAGTACTTCCTATTAGCTCTGGTTCATCTTACAGGGTAGTGTATTTATATAGTGATACAGACGGTGCTTTTTCTATTAGCAGAACTAACACTAGTGGAGCTGCGTTACGACATATTAACATAACCGGAAGTCGCCAGTTACATTTGTATAATATTACAATTACAAGACCGGCACATCTTACTAATTTAGGTGGTGGTATAGATGTACGAGGTGGTGCACATCTGCATCTACATGCAGGCAGTACAATAAGTCATAATCGTGCATTGGTCGGCGCAGGTGTTCATTTACTAGCTGTAGGTTCTACTTCACGTATGACAATGCATTCCGGTGCTGTAATTAGTGATAACTACTCTACCCGTGCATTGGGTCTTGACGGTAGCGGTGGCGGTGGGGTGCTCGTTGACAGTTCCTCTCGTTTCTATATGTATGGCGGTACTATTAAAAACAATATTTCCAGAACCGGTGGTGGAGTTCAAGTTGGTGGTGCCGGTGGTCGTGGTATTGCCAGATTTTACATGCGTGGCGGTCTGATACAAAATAATACAGCTCGTCGTAATGGTGGTGGTGTTCATCTTAACACTAATACTATATTTGAGATGAGTGGCAGTGCCACAGTCGACAGTAACCGTGCATTAGGTTTGACAGGTCCAGGTGCTACATCAGCTGCCGGCTTTGGTGGCGGTGTCAAAGTGTTTGATCTTGGAACAAATAGAATAAGGCTACATGATAATGCCACAATCTCCAACAACACCGCTGCTAATAGTGGTGGTGGTATCAGCCTTATGCGGGTCGGTCATAGGATTACAATGTATGGTGGCAACATCACAGGTAATACAGCACAATCCAACGGTGGTGGCATTTTTGTACAGTCAAATATGAATACCGCAAATGCAATAGACATTCGTGCCGGTAGAATAACTAATAATACTGCTAATAACGGCGGTGGTATTTGGTTTAACATTGGCACAACAGGAAGTACCGGAAACTTACCAACCAGTACTGCATCAACAAGAATTAATATTTCTGAAGCTGTTATTTTTTCTGGTAATGTTGCTCGCACAGGCATGCGCATAGATGAAAATCTAGGATACCGTAATAGAAATAATATTCCTAGTTTACCAATAAGGAGTACCGTTAGTACAATTAGTCCAGATCAAAATTATTGGATAGGCATAAACCCAGCTACAGGTGTTGCTGAAAAACGCGCACATCTTTTTAATAATTATGATATAAATGTCAGAACTTTTGTGTATGCCCGTCCGGTACAATTTGAAGTAACCGGAACTGCCGCTAATAATAGCGATATGTCTGCTTTCGTCACCAGAGTGGCTCGTGCCGGTACAGGGGCAGGAAATTTTGCACCTGCAAATATAGAAATAAATAATAATACATTAGTCGCTGTTCGTGCTGAAGCTGCGCAAACGTCACAGGTACGATATGAGGTAACATACTACCCGTGGAACACATCAACTCCTTGGAATGCAGGTCCGCCCGGTACTCCTTCCAGAAATTGGCGCGAAGGTGCGGCAAATGCAATCGGCAAAAATATACATAACCCTAGCACTGATTTAATGGCAAGCAATGTTCCATCAGCACCTGATAATACGACTGCTTTCCGCACAACAGTAGAAATATACAACATATATCATGAGGTAACTTTTACTGTTTCGCCGCCAACAGGTGGAACACTACATGGAGCTAATACAACACTAATAAGATTTTATGCACAAAGTAGACATCCAGATGACCATACGAGTATTAGAACACCAAGTGGCGAACCGGTAGGTATGCCTCCACACGCACTGTCTAATGACGGTTGGATATTTGAAAGTTGGACACACAATGGTGTTGTGGTATGTACATACGAAGATGGTCGTGGAATTCCCGATGCAAAGATATTTGTAACAGATCCGCTAACTTTTGAAGCTAATTTTGCACTTGATGTTGTCGTAACACCAACACCGATGCCAACGCCGACACCTACGCCAACGCCTACGCCAACACCAACGCCTACGCCAACACCAACGCCTACGCCAACACCAACGCCTACGCCTACGCCAACACCAACGCCTACGCCTACGCCAACACCAACGCCTACACCAACACCAACGCCAACACCAACACCAACGCCTACGCCAACACCAACGCTAACACCGACACCGACGCCTCCAGATATCGATGATCCAGCTGCTCCACCATCGGATGATTATATTGTTGAATATATTAGAAGTGAAGTCGAAGAAACTGAAGATTTAGATATACCATTACTTGTAGAGATTTTTGAACCCGGGCACGGTAGCATGGTTGATATAATTGAAACCGACAGCCCATTTATGGCATTTTTAAATAATATACCATTCTTTGCAGCTCCTAATTCGGCAACATGGTCATTAATCAATCTAGTTCTTTCAGCATTAGGAATATTACTCGTAATATTCATTGTTGTCAGGAATATAATAAAAGGAAACAAAGAAGATTATAATGATGTCCAACATTCTAAGACATTGGGAACGATCACCTTAAAATTCGGAAATGATCGATATTACAGCATTACACCTCTCGCAGGAGCTATGATTTTGAGTTTATTAGCTTTCATATTCTTCATCATAATTTCAGACTTAAGCACATCATTAGTATTATTAAATATTTGGACAATTCTTCATGTAATAATATTTACTATTATCTGCTTACTTTGCAAAGCTGTATTTAATGCTACTCGCAAACAAAGTTCAATAAACGATAGTGTGAAAAATGATAAAAATTTGACACAATCGCATTTGGTGTATTAGAATTAAAAATCGAAAGGTGTTGATGAAATTTTGGCTAATCCTAAAACTGAATATAAACGCGATGCTTCTGTCAAAAAAGAAATTGATACCATTGTTGAGGCCGCTTCAAAGGGTGATAAAGATGCACTTAGTGAGCTTTGCAACCATATCTCGCGTGATGTGTTCTATATGTCAACTTTCATTTTGGGTAAAAGTGAAGGTGCTGAAGATATCGCACAGGAAGCTATGTATGATGTATGTAAACACATTCACTCCCTAAAAAAACCAAAAGCATTTCGCAAATGGCTTTCTACAATTATTGTTAATAGAAAAAATGAATACTTACGCGAGCAACAGAAACGTGGAGTAAATGTAGAAATATGTAAATATATAGAGGAGAGCCTGATGGAAGAGCGCAATGACTTCGTGCCTGTTGCCAGCCTAGAGAACAGAGAATTAATGTATGTCGTAAAAAATCTAATTTCTGAATTGCCTGATAGACAGCGTGAAATAGTTGTATTGCGTTATTACGAAGACCTTAAAATAACTGAAATAGCGAAGATAATGAATATCAGTTTTCAATGTGTTTCTCAGCAACTTTCAATTGCTAACAAAAAAATTAAGCGGGGTATTAATGAATAGACAAACTCAAATGATGACAGTAAAGCAAGCGCGGCCGTACCGGTAGGACTTGCAATATCCAGCACATTGCAACATGACTCTCTGGCTTTTGGTGTTGCAAATGAATCAATAATCCATAGTTTAGCTATCAATTGTTATGAACTTATTCAAACTGAAACAGCAGTAATCGTTACAACAACAATAGCTGCAGCCAGACAAGCCACTACGTTAGTAATTGCATTTATTTCCTCTATATGTATAGCAACCATGTTTGCGTTGGCGCCGAATTTGTTTCAATCAAGATATATGGAATATGTGCATACTCTTCCTTCGCCGAACCCTGTTCGTATTGTTTTTCAAGGCGGCACTGCATTTGACAATGGACTTGCACACTTAAATCCGGAAACTGTTTCAGTAATCTCTGAAGACATGGATGTGTTAAGCTGGTGGGTTACGCCCGTAGACAACGATATGGTTTTACTTGAAGGTGAAGGGTATAATTCAAATAACACTCTATCTCAACTTAAAGAACGTGGAAAAAATGGAGAGTTTATCATTTATTTTAGACTGATTGATGAATTTGGCAGAATTCATACGCAAGGAATAAATTTTTATCTGGGTTAGTAAAATCATTGTGGCTCGGAGGCAGCAATAACGGGAATGATAAAACACCGGGAGAAGTACATCGTGTTGATATACTTCTTCCGGTGTTTACTGCTGTAATTTTGAAATTCTATCTCAGCATCATCTTTTGAAGCAGCTCGTCTACTCCATTTTTCAATGACTCGATGCTTCCGCTCTCGAACGGAGAATTTAGACCGGCTTCTGCTATTAAATCGGTTAGCTTACGTGTTCCGGCTTTTTTCATAAGATCAATGTAGCTTTTCCACGCAGCAGGTGTATTTGATTCCATCCAAATTCTATATTGAATCGCACATGTTTCTGCAAGGCAGTAATCAATATAATAGAATGGTCTCTCGTAAATATGTGGTTGACGTTGCCAATGTCCACCCTTACTAAAGAATACATCGCCATCATAATCGAGATGCGGTTTATATTCCAGCTCTAGCTTCTGCCAAGCTGCCTTGCGTTCAGAAGGTGTCATATCAGGATTTTCGTATACGATATGTTGGAACTCATCTACAGTACAACCGTATGGAATAAATGTCAGAGCTGCAGCCAGTTGCATATAGAGAAATCTGTCTGTTTCTTCTTTGAAGAAAAGATTCATCCAGTTACCGGTGAAGAATTCCATTGCCATTGAGTGGATTTCGGCCACATCATAGGTATATTCTTGATACTCTGCAATTTCAATATTTCTTGCAAGATACGAAGCAAGCGCATGCCCACATTCGTGTGTAAGAACATCAACATCTTCACTGGTACCATTAAAGTTTGCAAATATGAACGGTGAGCCGTAATCTGGCATAAAGTGGCAATATCCACCACCGGACTTCCCTTTTTTTGCAAGTACATCAAATAGTTCATTTTCCAACATGAAATCGAAGAATTCCTTTGTCTCTGTAGAAAGCTCGTCATACATCTTCTTCCCTGCTTCGAACATCTCTTCAGGAGTTCCTTTTGGTGTCGGATTACCGTCTGCATAATAGATGTCTTCGTCATAGAATTTCAATTTCTCAACACCAAGATCTATGCGTCTTTGCTCATGCATTTTTTGCAAAAACGGAACCAATATTGTTTTTACTTGGTCGCGGAATCTCTTTACAGCTACTGCATCATAGCTGTTTCGTTGCATTTTTACATATCCAAGCTCTAGGTAATTCTCATATCCCATCTTGAGTGCCATTTCATGACGGAGTTTTACAAGCTCGTCAAATATATCGTCGAGTTCTTTCTCATTTTCTACGAAAAATTCTGTGCGTTTTGCATATGCAGCTTTTCGTACATCTCTGTCAGTTGAAAGCTGATATGCACGAAGTTGAGATAGGTTTAGCTTTTTGCCATCAAACTCTAAGCTTGCTGATGCAAGTAGCTTATTGTACTTTGTGCAAAGAGCGTTTTCTTTTTGCATTTCATCAATGATTTTGTCATCAAAGCCTTTGAGCTTAAGCTCTGCATTTACAAACCAAAATTCGCCCAATTCTTTTTCTAACTCAGCTCTGAATGGCGAATTTACCATTTCACGATAAAAATCCACCCCAACCTTCTGAAACATTGGAGAATTTTCGTCGATAAAGTCGTTTTCTTTGTCGTAAAACTCGTCCCTCGTATCAATTGTGTGTCGAATATATACCAACGCTGATAGTGTGCAGATGTTTTTATACAACTCTTTGTATTTATTGTACTGCTTCATCACTTCTGCCGCATTACTTGCATTTTTTACTGCAGCTGTAATTGCTGTTCCATCGGCTATAAGTTGCGCCATATCGGGTCGTGTATATGGTATTTGCGAAAATTTCATATGATGCCCTCCGTTTATTAATGCTAATCCCCGTTTAAAAGAGTATTATTGTTGATAAATCGATGTTCTCCTCTATTTCTTTCCGTGTACTATATATACTCGCGAGTATAATATCAGAAAAGCAAACTAAATGGAATACGTATATTTCACATTAGCTGTTACTGGTCACACATGCATAAAATCCGCCTACATCAAGCAATATGTCCTGAATTTTTCGCTAGAACGGGTCTCATCGCCCTACATACGCGAAAAATCCATGACATACCGCTTGATTACGGCT
>WQWL01000104.1 GCA_009785345.1 Oscillospiraceae bacterium | reverse complement strand
TTTCGGGGTACGTGACATTACTTTAGACAAGTTTGCGAACTTTGCAGTTGAAAAGCGACAGGTGTGATCTAAATATGAGGATCGTTTGACTCTCGCTTTGGATGCGTGAATAATTCAGGGTAAATATTGATTATCTATTTCCGGTTTGGTATACTAAAATAGTTATAATACTAATCCTCGCTTAAAAGTGTATTAGGTGCGTAATAGTAACAACACATATGCATGAAAGGACAATATCATTATGAAAATTCTTTTTATTGGTGGAACAGGCATTATCAGTACTGCAATATCAAAAAAACTACTCGAAAGCGGTGAACATGAGCTTTATATCATAAACCGCGGCAATCGCAATGATTGTTTACCAGATGGTTACAAATCTATTGTTTGTGATATAAATGATGAAGCTGAGGCATCAAAACTCCTTGCTGACATGGAATTTGATGTTGTTGCAGATTTCATAGCGTTTGTCCCCTCACAACTCGAAAGAGATTATAGACTCTTTGCCGGTAAAACCAAACAGTTCATATTCATCAGTTCTGCATCTGCATACCAAAAACCACTTTCTGATTATAGAATTACCGAGGGTACTCCTCTTTCAAATCCGTACTGGAAATACTCACGTGATAAAATAGCATGCGAAGACTACTTGATGAAAATGTACCGCGACGAAGGTTTTCCCGTAACAATTGTACGCCCAAGTCATACATATGACGAAAGAAGTATACCTTTGGGTGTACATGGAGATAACGGCAGTTGGCAAATTGCCAAACGTATGCTTGAAGGTAAACCGGTTATCATTCATGGAGATGGCACAAGTCTTTGGACGATGACGCATAATTCCGATTTTGCTGATGGATTTATTGGGCTTTTAGGAAACATTCATGCTATAGGTGAGTCTGTTCAGATAACATCTGATGAATCACTAACATGGAATCAAATCTATCATTCAATTGCAAATGCTCTAGGCGTCGAGTTGAAGCCATACTATGTCCCATCAGATTTTCTCGCAAAGTGCTCAACGTATGATTTCACAGGGGGGCTAATAGGAGATAAAGCAAATTCAGTTGTTTTCGACAATGCCAAACTTAAGCGTCTTGTACCGGGGTTTAACGCTAAAATAAGATATGATCAAGGTGTTAAAATGACAATCGATAATGTCCTCGCGAACAAATCGCTTCAAAAGGAAGATCAGGAATTCGACTCATGGTGCGATAAAGTAATCACTGCCATGGAAAAAGCAATCAACTTGGGAGAGTAATTACAATGCAACAAAATCAAAACAACACACAAACTGCCGAGAAGCCAAAGGTGGCTGTTATCGTAACAGGTGGCACAATTTTAAGTACATATAATCCGGAAACCAAACAAATCAAATTAGATAAAACCGGAGAACAGCTTCTTTCTGAACTACCTGCCTTGAAAGATCGATATAGCATAGAACTGATCGAGTTTTCTAATATCCCCAGTCCACATTTTACTCCACAAATTATTTTGGAACTTGTTGACAAAATTGAAGAAATGATTCGTCGCACAGATATATGTGGTGTTGTTGTCTTACAAGGCACAGACACACTTGAAGAAGTTTCTTATCTCTGCTATTTACTAGCCAAAGCTGATAAACCTGTCGTGTTCACAGGCTCAATGAAAAGTATGCATGAATTATATGCTGACTCTTTGGGCAATCTGTATGGTGCTTTTTTTGTCGCTGCAAGTGAACAAGCCCGAAATCGCGGTGTTATGGTATATTTTAATCAAAACATCCTATCACCACGATATGTCGTGAAGACAAATGCAAATAATGTTGCATCTTTCCAAGCACCTGAAACGGGTCCGATGGGTGCAGTAGCAAATGAACAGATATATTTTTACCATCCGCACTCAGGTCAGTCGCATTATGATAGGTCTGACAAAATAACAGCAAATGTCCAGCTCATCAAAGCTTCATTCAACGCAGATGATTTACTTCTTCGAGCCTGCATAGATCAAAAGGTAGATGGTATTGTCATAGAAGGACTTGGGGCAGGAAATGTTCCACCGTCGTTCATCCCGGCAATACAAGAGGCAATCGAGTTGAAAATCCCTGTTGTAGTGGTAAGTCGCTGCATCGGAGGTTTTGCAGCTACCGCGTACGATTATCATGGAGGTGGTGCGCATCTAAAAAGGCTGGGTGTCATAAGTGGACAAAACCTTGGTGGTGTGCGAGCGCGACTCAAGCTTATGGTACTACTCAGCAAAAGTAATGATTTAGAGTATATTAAACAAGAGTTCGGCGAAAACGAATGCGAAGTTAGATAAATAAGTGTGGGAGGATATTTCATGGAATATGTAAAATTCGGTAACACTGGAATGGATGTCTCAAAAATCTGTATGGGATGTATGAGTTTCGGTTCAGCACAATCAGGTTTTCACAATTGGACGCTAGATGAAAAAGAAAGTCGTGTAATTATCAAGCGTGCTCTCGATTTAGGCATTAACTTTTTCGATACCGCAAACTGTTATTCATATGGGAGCAGTGAAGAAATCTTAGGACGTGCGCTGAAAGATTATGGTAATCGTGACGAATTGGTTGTTGCAACAAAGGTTTTCATCAAAATGAAAGATGGTCCTAATGGGCAAGGATTGTCGCGTAAAGCCATTATGCAAGAAATAGACAACAGCCTTCAACGACTTGGAATGGACTATGTGGATTTATATATCATTCATCGGTGGGATTACAATACCCCAATTGAAGAAACCATGTCTGCATTACACGATGTTGTTAAATCAGGCAAGGCACGATACATAGGAGCTTCTGCTATGTTTGCGTGGCAGTTCCAAAAAGCACTGCATACAGCAGAGTTAAATGGATGGACCAAGTTCGTTTCCATGCAAAACCATTACAATCTTATATACCGCGAAGAAGAACGAGAAATGATGCCACTTTGCATTGATCAGAAAATAGCTGCAACACCGTACAGTCCTCTAGCTTCCGGTAGACTCTCCAGAGGTATTAATGCTAACACAAAACGTACTGAAACAGACGATATCCAAAGATATAAATACGGTTCAACTGAGGCTGAAGATCAACTGATAATTGATCGTGTGGCAGAAATTGCCGAAAAGCGCGGCATAACTCGCAGCCAACTGGCTTTGGCATGGTTAATGCATAAACCACCGGTAGTTTCGCCAATTATCGGTGCAACAAAAATTGAACACCTAGAAGATTCAGTCGGTGCCGTAGGTGTGTCTCTTTCCCCAGAGGAAATCGCATACCTTGAAGAACCATATGTACCACACGGAGTAATAGGCGCACTTCTTCCAGGCGCAAAATAAGTTTGCATAATTCAAGCCCGTTTTTCGACTTCTATAAGCACTCTCAACAACTTAAGGAGCTGTCAACATTCGAGGCTCAAATCATCCGGCCCGCGGGGCCACCTTCTTTGCTAAAGAAGGCAAGGAACGATGTAAAATAAACACAGCGGTCATTATTCGCCATATCGGCAGATTAATGACCGCTATTTCACTTCTCCAGACGTGGAGTGGAACTAACCCTAGCCCCTAAACCCTAAATTTAAGGTTTTGCAAACTGTAGTGACGATTGTTTTGGATTCTTTGAATATCTAACATAAAATACTATAACAGATATAATTTTTGCAGCTTCAATCGCCATACCCATAATATTCCAGCGGAAATCACCATATAGAATATTTACCGGGGTTTGAGTCACAAGCACTACTATTGCATAAATTGTTACTGTAATACGAACATAGTGAACTCCGGGCAAATATTGACCAATAACAAAGCTTAGTGCAGCTATCATACCTAATATATGTAACCATCTAACTTCCGGCGGCGAATTAATAACCGCAAGTGTTCCGGCAACAAGAGCGACACCTATCATCACCAGCAGGAAGTTAAGTCCAAACTCTTTACTCTGTGGTGTATTTTTTGAGAATATTCTCCAAAATACCAAGTTGCGTACTGTACTATATGACGCAGCTACCATTAGTGATATTTGTGTAGCCATGCCTGTTGCCATGCCAATTGAAAAGAACATTGTTAACCAAAAGAAACTACCGATTCCTGTTGTACGGAAATATTTTGGTTTGTCTTTAATCTGATACGAAGCAAATTCAAAAATAATTGTTATTACACCTAAAACTTGCGCCATTACAAACCAAATGTTCAAATTACCAAATATTGTATCCATGATTTTTCCTCCTTGTTTACCACTAATCTAATTTGTCATACTTTTTACAGTATGCTATTGCTAATGCTCCCGGTCCTGCGTGGGTACCTATTGTTACACCGATTTCTGTTAAAGGTGTATCAATTTTTATATTTAGTGCTACTTCTATATTCTTTTTAAACTCTGCTGCTTCTTCTTCACGAAGTATGTGACCGATACATATCTCAATGTTTTCTGTTTCATCTTGCAGTGTCTCCACAATGCCTTCATGCATTAATTGCAGTACTCTTTTTCTCCCTGGCACACTGTCTAGCTGTTCAACCGCACCATCAACTAGATGCAGTACAGGACGCAATCCCAAAAGGCCTCCGACCAACGCCGTTGTTGGTCCGACTCTTCCACCTTTTTTCAGATATTCTAAAGTATCCAGCGAAAAGTATACTCTTGTGGTTTTAATAATTTCTTGAGCAAGCTCCGCAGTCTTTTCTAACGAGTAACCATTATCACGCATTTTGATAATTTCTCTCAAAACAAGTCCTTCACCTACTGCACAAGTTAATGAATCTATCACGACTATCGTTCTGTCCGGATAATCTTCTTTCATCATATCTGCAGCCATAGTTGCACTACTATACGTACCACTTAGTTTTGATGATATTGTTAGTGAAAGTATGTCTTTTCCTGCATCTAAATGTGGCTTGTATATATCCATATAATCCTGTGGATTTGGTTGGGATGTTGTCGGGAAAAGATTTTTTTCTGTTGCAAGGCGTTTGAAATATTCATCTTTGCTTATATCCACACCTTCTTTCATGAAGGCTTCTTGATCGAAAGATACATAAAATGGTATGATATCAACGTTATATTTTTGTGCTTCCTCTTTTGTGAAGTCGCAACCACCGTCTGAAATTAACTGAAACATGAATTTCCTCCTAATAATTTCTCACTTATTTTGTTCTCCGCTAATATAGACAGTAATATTATGAAGTTGGTTGCACTTCCTTAATAAAATATTTTTTATTTCATTATTGGTATTTCTTGTATACATAAATAATCCCCTGAAATGCCAACAGCATTCAAGGGATTACAATTTTAGATATATTAATTCATAATTTACTTCTGGGTGCCTTTTTCACATCTATTTCCCCATGCATCGATTAGCTTGTCAGCTCTGAATACACAAATCACCTCACAGTTATTTGGACAATTCACACATTCGATTCCCTTTGTTTCAAACTTAATATCTGCTATGTTAAAATCAAAAGGCTCTTCCTGCTCTTCTGATTTGCATAAAACTGCAACACCAAGAGCACCCATTAGATGTCCATTTGGATCCACGTGGACCGGCATTTTAAGCTCTTTCTCAAATTCTTTTATAACTGCGGCATTTTTACTCACGCCGCCTTGGAAAACAACAGGAGCTTGTATCTGTTTACCTTTCCCCACATTATTTAAGTAATTCATAACTATCGCTCTACACAGCCCGGCAACTATATCAGCTTTACTATGACCAATTTGCGCCTTGTGTACAAGATCACTTTCAGCAAATACTGTGCATCTTGCAGCAATTTTCGCAGGATTATCGCTCGATAATGCAAGCTCTGCAAAATCTTCAAGTTCTAAATCAAGACGTTTCGCTTGGCTGCTCAAAAATGAACCTGTTCCGGCAGCGCAAAGTGTGTTCATAGCATAATCTCTAACAACACCATTTTCTATTAAAATAATCTTCGAGTCTTGCCCACCAATTTCAAGAATAGTTTTAACATCCGGAACAATAGCAAGTGTGCCAACAGCGTGAGCAGTTATTTCATTTTTTATAACTCTCGCACCAAGGGCAACACCTACTAGTTTTCTTGCAGAACCTGTTGTCCCCGCATTGACAACTGTAAAACTTTTGTCGAGTTTTTGTGATATTTCATTTAATACATTTTTAACAGCGGCAAGGGGGTTGCCTAAAGTCCATAAATAACTCTCTGCCAAGACATTATTATTCTCATCAATTACGACACCTTTTGTAGAAATAGAACCTATGTCTATACCTAAATAAGCCTTATTCATCTCTTCACCTCTTAGTTACATAGACAGTATTCTATCATACTACGTTGCATTATTGTGTTCCACTATTACAAAAAACATTGACAAAAGTACACACTACATGCCATCATAGTAAAAAATATTACATGATAGTGCAACCAAAGGGTGGTTAATCCTGTCTATATATGCATAGAGCAAGATTATCGAAAGGAATAGTGTACCGAATTTGAAATAACTAGTGTTCTGTGTCACTTAAATATTATGCTATTACTTGCTTTTTGTCGCCATACTGCGTTAAAATTTCTTGAAAGGCCACTGGCATTACTGCGATTTTTCGCCTTGTCTGGCGAAAGTATTTGCGCAACTTAAGTCCAGTTATTTCAAATTCGATACACTTGTCATTAGCATGGAAGATCAAATAATACTTGATATGTATTTTGCACGTGAAGAATCTGCCATTATTGAAACTAAGCAAAAATACGGTCAAAGACTTCTCAATACATCAATGAATATTCTTAATAGTTATGAGGATGCAGAAGAGTGTGTTAATGACACACTCCTTAAGGCTTGGGATGCAATTCCTCCTACCCGCCCAACAAGCTTCGGTGCATACCTAGCAAAAATTTCACGCAACCTCTCCATTAACAAGTGGGAATCAGGAAATACGATTAAGCGTGGTGGTGGAACAATTCCTTTGCTTCTTAGCGAATTAGAGGACTGCATTCCTGCTTCCGGCGGGTTGGAAGAAGAGTGGGAAATGTCTTTTCTCACAGAAACAATCAATGAATTTCTAAGTACCGTAAATCAAACCGCACGAGTTGCTTTTACATTACGATATTTTCATGGAGAAAGTATTCAAAGTATTAGTAAACAATTTAAAATAAGCGAAAGCAAAACTAAATCCATTCTCTTTAGAGTACGCAAAAAATTAAAAATTCATTTAGAAAAGGAAGGTATTATATGATATGAGTATAGAAACAAACAGTAAAGCAATAAAACTTTTTAAATCTATCGGCAACATTAATGATTCATACATCGATGAAGCTGAAGTAGCTGACGTTGCCGCTAAGATCGCTAAACGCAAGCGTGTTGTTAAATATAGTGCAATAGGCGCAGCTGCAGCCTCTGTTGGTATTACAACAGCAGTCTTACTGCTTCGCTCAAGACGAGCACGTACGCGAACAATCACCACAGTGATCGAAAGCATACCGGAGTTTGCATAATAATGAGCGCCACGTCATTGCGGACTTGATCGAGGCTGCTGACAAAGTGCATATTTTTACCTATCGTCATTGCGGCCTCCGAGCCGCAATCTGATAGAATCAAGCTTTGTAATAGATCCCGGGTCAAGCCCGGGATGACAAATGGGACTTTTTCAGCGACCTCGACTTGATCCGCAATCCCCACCAAAATGCTTCGATTCAGGGAATCCCGAGTCAAGCTCGGGATGACAGAGTGGTTGCAATCTTTTCGCTCTTATGGCTTCGCCACTCTCGTTAAGCTCTGTCAGATGCTTCCAATAACGCTTAGGCATATTGTTCATTCTACGTTTTTCACTAATCCTGCCTTCTATTGCAATTGTATCGTAAAATCTTATCCATAACTCACGATACATTTCTTCTTTCTCACAAGCTTCAGGAGGTTCAAAATGCTCAAGCTTTACAATTGCACTCTCGCCGTTTTGGTAGGTGAGTGCATATTTGTGTGTCTCATCATAGATTAAAAACTGTTCACTAGGAAATCTATCGCAATAATGGTGAACAATCATTGGCAGAACAAAACTTTTCGGTTCAATAATAGCTACTAGTGTACCGTTATATTCCGAAAATCGCAAAAACTCTTTGTAAAAATGGCTTTCTCCTCCAACATATTTTGCAGTTTTAACAATGGTTCTGACGGTATCATCGGCAAGCATATTTGTAACGCGGTATCCGATTTTATACCCCATTCTTAGAAAATTCAAAATGTGAATCTCGCGATTTTCTAGTTTTGAGAAATAGCATAAACGTACAAGCCTCCACGCTTCGCGTGAAATAGAATTAATGATTGAACGCTCTACCTTCAGAGAATATTCAACATTTGTTTCTATTTCCTTCACTTCAAACAATGTCCCCTGCACTTCACTATGACTGAATATTAATGATGGAAGTTCTTTCTTATAATAACTTTCATATACGCAACATAATAATCCTTCAAGTGAACCATCATATACATAGGCTACATCTGACCTGTAAGACATTTAACCAAATCCTCCCTCGTACTCATACCCATATTACTTTCGAGCCTATTTGCATCGTCAAATAACGAAAGTTGATCCATGGGAGGTCCGGCAATATCCCAGCTCTGTTCAGATAATAGTCCACGTAATACTGCTTCCGGGTCATATCTAATACCAAGAACAGTTTTGCCTTTGCAGGTAATGAAAAACTGTGCTCTTTTTAGCACAATACCCATCTTTTTTAAGTCGGGAAAGTCGAGTTTTGTCGAGCGTCTTGCTTTTAATATTTTCTTAGCTCCTATTACCCCTAATCCCGGTACTCGTAGTAATATTTCATATGATGCAGTATTTATTTCAACAGGGAAATAATCATAGTGGTTTAAGGCCCAATTGCATTTAGGATCTATCAGTAAATTAAAATTCGGGTTCTTCTCATCTAATAATTCTGACGCGTCAAACTTGTAGAAACGCAAGAGCCAATCAGCTTGATATAATCGATGTTCACGTAAAAGTTGTGGTTTGGAATCAATCGCCGGAAGATTGCTATCTTCCAGCACAGGCATATATGCAGAATAGAACACTCTTTTCATTTCATATTTCTTATATAAAGCTGCAGATAGATTAATAATTTGATAGTCGGTTTCAGGTGTTGCTCCCACTATCATCTGTGTGCTTTGTCCTGCAGGAACAAATTTTGGAGTCTTTTTGTATTTTACCAAATCGGTTTTGTTCTCTTTGATGCCTTCAGTAATCATACCCATTGGCTTCAAAATACTCTCTCGACTTTTATCCGGTGCGAGTAATTTAAGACTGTCATGCGACGGCAGCTCTAAATTAATACTCATCCTATCTGCAAGTAGTCCTAACGCTGTAAGCAATCTATCATCAGTACCCGGTATTGCCTTAACGTGAATATAACCACGAAAGCGATACTCGTTGCGTATTAATGATAGAACTTCAATCATTTTTTCGCTAGTGTAATCCGGATTGCGAATAACAGCCGAGCTTAGAAAAAGCCCTTCAATGTAGTTGCGTCTGTAGAATTGAATCATAAGCTCTGCGAGCTCGTGTGGCTCAAATGTTGCACGTTCTATGTCATTTGATTTTCTATTAACGCAATAATTACAATCATATGCACAAGCATTACTCATGAGCACTTTCAAGAGAGCAATGCAGCGACCATCTGCAGAAAAGCTATGGCAAATACCGCATTTAGCAGCATTACCAATAGAGCCTACTTCTCCACCACGATCAACACCACTTGAAGTACAAGCCACATCATACTTAGCAGCATCAGCCAAAATTGTAAGTTTATCTAGTACATCCATCTAATTAATATTATTCCAATCTTTGTTATACCCACCGCCTACGCTTCACTTAGAGTGGGTGTTAGTTAAAAAAAACGCCTTTTTATGCAGAATACTCTCATTTACTGTTATGTCTTTATTCTCACAAACCACTTGTTTATTTCAAAATATAAACCTGCGACTCGCTTATTGCTTTTGTCGGCATACAGATCATCATCATCGTCGTCATTCACTTGTCGTGCCTCTACTTTGTGCCACACACCTGCGCCACCGGCATAAAACGATGCGCGTGGTTCTATCTCAAGAGTTTTTTCGACCATATAGCGCACACCCGATACCCAAAAGTAAACAATTTTGTACTCACCACTTGGGAAAACATCCAACGATACCCTTATATACTCTTTGCTTTCATGACTATATCTATCGTCAACGATATTCTTTCCGCAAAACCGTTTGTCTGATAAGTACAAATAAGCTTCGCTTTGCATGGGTTCGCTGACACATAACCATTCCGATGCTCCTGTCGCTTCCGCTTTTACTTTGAAGCGCAATCCATCAGCTCTTTCTTTCAAATATACCAATGGTATACATTCGTATACATGCCTGATCATATGACAACTTTCATCAGGCATCCAATACATACATGGTTTTATTGTTCCATCGGGATACCACTCTAGGCGTACGGTTAAAGGTATTCGTGATTGCTCATCCTGCCTGCCATATACGATTGATTTGTCAGACATTTCTTCACCACCTCACAAGATGTGCTACCATACTGACCTCAGGCTACCTAGGAACTGTCTGGAAATAACTTGCACATTTTCCCTTGTCTTTTTGCCGCCATGCGGCACATAAAAACCTTGAAAGGCATTAGCATTACTGCGGTTTTTCTGCACCACATGACAACAAAAATC
>WQWL01000103.1 GCA_009785345.1 Oscillospiraceae bacterium | reverse complement strand
TCTTCAGATGTTAGTGTTACGCGATATTTGATATTCATTCATTTCACCCTGCTCCAATATAGCAGATTTGGTGATGAAAAACAATCGTTAATAAGAAATTTTAAACTTTACTTTACACTAGTTCAAATGTCGAGATTTACAAATGATATTATGAGTTTTGATGGTATGACACCTGCGACATTTGCATTGAATGATTCGTTGGCAAGAGGCATTCGCACAGAATGCGAAAGCGTAATGCGCCGCATGGCGAGCGATATGCGTGAACGAGCGAGACATCTAAACAGCTTTATACCAGGTCTTGAAGTAAGCATAAGTAACGATAATTGGATAGCCCAAACAGCAATGCAAGACGTGCAAAGACGCGACCGTGGCGGTAACCGTTTCATGGACATAGAACCTAATTGGAATGCACGCAATGCTGCATCCAACCGTGTATCATCAATGCAACAACAATTGAGTCTTATCGGTTCAAATGTGAGTATGCTCAATCAAGCCGCTGAAGAGCTGGACGATGAAAGAGTTCGCACAGGTCAAATGTTTGATAAGATGGTCGATAGCATACAGAATATAGACCATTCAACAGCAATATCGCAAAGAAATATCAACGATGCCATGCATGATTTCATTATGTATCTTGACTCAATTGCGGATAGTATTCATGACAGATTCCCGATATATACAAACGGCAACTTACTTGACAAATTGCAAAGCTTAATGGGCAATACAGCACTGACAGCCATGATAGCATCACAGCTTGCAGGCATACGAGTAAACTGCGCATTAGGTGGCGACCCTGTGAACATGAGCACAGGTAACTTTGTGTACTCAAAAGAAGATATAACAGTGGTTGGTAAATACCCGATTACATTCAAGCGATTCTACAACGCAATTGATGCAACAGACAGTGTGCTAGGCTTTAACTGGACGCATAATTACAATATTCATCTAATGGAAGAAGAAAGTCATGTACACATTGCTTTTGATGATGGACATATAGAGACATTCCAGAAGCTAGGCGATAGATATCGTGCACCAACGGGATGCCACAATCTTCTGCTCAACAACAGTGGCA
This sequence comes from Oscillospiraceae bacterium, assembly GCA_009785345.1. Taxonomy (GTDB): domain Bacteria; phylum Bacillota; class Clostridia; order Oscillospirales; family Oscillospiraceae; genus WRMH01. Next base: position 9,599 of record WQWL01000103.1, on the reverse strand, counting down.
TATGGCAACTGATATTACCGGATATGCAGTCGTATTATTTTGACAAGAATGGACACCTATTCTCAATTAAAGACCGCAATGGAAATGAAATGGTCTTAACACATACAGATGGATTATTGAGTAAGGTCTCTACACCAAGTGGTCATTTGTCATTTGTGTATATAGATAATCTTCTTACGACAATAACCGACCACACAGGACGAGAGGTAGTGCTTGAATATACTGACAAGCGATTAACAAAGATTACGCATCCATCAGGAGCGACACATGAATATAGTTATGGTAGAAGTGGCAAGCTTGCTGAGATAATCAATCCACTAGGTATTAGTGTGCTGAAAAACAATTATGATTTGTTTGCTCGTATGTCAAAGCAAGAGATGGCAGATGGCGGCGTTATGCACTATAGCTATTATGAGGAAGATAGTAAAATCACAACGCTAACACAGCAAAATGGAGCACAGATTCATTATGAGCGAGATGAGCTATACCGTACTACAGCGATTGAGTATTCTGACGGTGTTGAAAAGCGTACATATAATTCGGTTGACCAGGTAACGAGTACAACAGACAAAAATGGCAACGTGACTCACTTTGAGTATGATGATATGGGTCAGATGTCTAAAGTTACAGATGCACTAGGGTATAAGGTGGAGCTTGAGTACAATGATTTTGACTTGGTACAAGTAAGTCGTGAAGATAATGTGCTTGCAAAATTGGCTTATGATAATAACGGCAACGTGATTGAAGCCAGAGACGCACTAGAGCGTATATCAAAAATTGAATACGATAATTCAGGTCAACCTATAAAGGTGATAGCCCCTGATGAATCTGCAACAGCGATCGAATATGACGAGCGCGGAAACATGATAGCAATAACAGATGCATTGGGAGTTGTAACGAAATACGAATATAATGAACTCAACCACCCGATAGCCACGATAGACGGCAATGGCAACAGAACCATATTTGAATACAATGAAGCTGGAGATATAACGAAGGTAACCAATGCAGATAAGAAAGAGCAAAGCTTTGAGTATAATACAGGTGGCAAAGTAACCCGCATTGTTGATTTCGATGGTGGAATTATTGAGCAAGAATACAACAGCATGGGTAAGCCTTGCAGAGTAATTGACCAAGAGGGTAATGAAACCAAACTCGAATATGACCTAATGTGGAATGTATCAAAGCAGACAGATGCAAATGGTAATTCTACAATATTCGAGTACAATAAATTGAACAATCTCGAGAGCATAACCAATGCCAAAGGTGCACAGGTACAGTTTGAATATGACCCTAATGGCAACAGAACAAAGGTACGTGGTCCACAGGGCGAAGAAACCCGTCTATCATACGATGCTCTCAACAGGATAACAAAAGTAATAGAACCTGATGGAGCAAAGACAACTGCTGATTATGATTATATGGGACAGGTTACTAAAGTAACTGACACTATGGGCAATGAGAGCAACTTTGTATATGATAAAGCAGGACAGAAGATAAGCGAAACTGACCCGTCGGGCAGAGAGCTAAAGTATACATATACAGCACTTGGTCAAATAGCTATAGTTACAGATTCTATCGGACGTACAATCAAGCATAACTATCTTCCAGGTGGACTACTTGAGAAAGTTACATATCCTGATGGTAGATACGAAGTATACGCATATGATGCTAACAAGAATATTGTATCTAAAGCATCACATGACGGATATATTCTCAATTACGAATATGATTGCCTTAACCGCATAACAAGAATCAGCAGCAGTACCGGACAAGTTAAGGCATATGCTTATGATGCTGTGAGTAATGTGACAAGCGTAACAGATGCAAATGGTAATACGACGAAATACGCGTACTCACCAAATGGTAAGCTCATATCTGTCATTGATCCGCTTGGCAATAAATCTGAATATGATTATGACAAAGTTGGTAATTTAACAGAAGTCAAGCAATTTGCAGAACTTAATGAAGCCAATGAGATAAATGCGCAAAACTCAAAATTACGTATGACGAGATATGACTGGGATGAGGTAGGTCAAGTTGAAAAGATAACAGATGCGCTTGGTAATCAGGAAGAGTACACTTATGATGAATCTGGCAATGTTACGAAGAAGCTTGACAAAGATGGATTCTTGACCAAATATGCATATACTGCATCAAGCCAACTTGAAGAAGTAGTCTATGCTGATGGCAAGAGCGTGAAACTCTCGTACAATCCATTGAGACAGCTAACCGAGATAAGAGACTGGCTTGGTGTAACGTCTGTTGAAGTAGATGAGCTTGGCAGAGCGAAGAAGATAACAGGCCATAATGGCAATGAAGTAGAGTACACATTCGGCACAATGGGTGAGAAGCAGAGCATCAAGTACCCTGACGGCAAAGTCGCTGAATATGTCTACGATGATTCATTGCGCCTTAAATCGTTGATTGATGGAAGCAACAAGGTCGATTACTTCTATGACAATAACAGTAGATTGAGCGACAAGATATTTAGCACCGGAGTTAGCACAAAGTATACTTACAACGAAATGGGGTTGCTATCAGAACTTACACATAGTGATAAGGACGGCATACTCGATAAGTATATCTACAGCTATGACAATATGATCAATAAGACTGGCATTGATAAGTACAGGCGTGGTTTGGAAGAAGAAAGTGGCAGGTACAACTATTCCTACGATGCATTATCACGGCTTACAGAAGTAACCAAAGATGGTAGCCAGATAAAATCATTTGGCTATGATGAATTTGGTAACCGCAGTCAAATGATAGACGGTAGCAATAAAACAAACTACCGATATAATGCACTCAACCAGCTCATATCGACGAATGATACTAAAGGCGTCGAGCAGCATTTCAATTATGACAAGCGCGGCAATTTGACGCAGATTCTTGAAAGCAATAAAATCAAGAACACTTACGAGTTTGGTGCGATTAACAGACTAACAAAAGCCACCAATGCAATGGGGCAAACAGCAAATTATGACTATAACGGTTTTGGCTTTAGAGTAGGCAAGCAAGTTAACGACAACCTCAATCCAACAAAGCATGTCAGCTATGTGCTCGATCTAACGAAGCAATATCATAATCTTTTGCAGATGAGCGATGATACGCAGACGCATAGTTATACTTGGGATAGCAATGTTGCATTTGCAGATGGTAATGCATATTTACAAGACGAGCTTGGAAGTCCGTTGCGGTATATTGATAACGTGGGTAGCATCGTAGATAGTTACGGCTACACAGAGTTTGGCGATGACCTTTATGGTAACCAAGGGATTGCGCAACCGTTTGGGTATACAGGATATACAGCGGACAGTGTTGCAGGCACATATTTTGCGCAAGCGAGGGAATATTTGTCAGGTACTGGGCGGTTTAATGGTGTTGATATTATTAAGGGAACAACTGCCGCTCCTATGACTATGAACCAGTATACATATTGTTGGAACAGCCCGATGATGTTTACTGACTCGAATGGACTGTTTCCTGAGTGGCTGAGAGATGGTGCGAATGCCATTACTGAAGGAGTGAGAACTGCCGGAAATGCTGTTACTGAAGGAATAAGAATTGGTGCTAATGCTATTGACGAAGGAGTTAGTGTAGCCAGAAATGCTGTTCACGAAGGAATAAGAATCGGCGGTGATGCTATTGAAGAAGGGATTAGAGCTGGTGCTAACTGGGTTGCAGACACCGCTTACAACTCATTTTCAACTGTTGGAGATGCAAGGCTAGCTAATGCACATGGACAAGTACAAGGCGGTCATTATATAGCAAATAGTGTCGGTGAATTTTGGGATGACAACGTAGTTGGTTTCGAAGAAAGTGATTCTCGTTATCTAGGAGGAGGGATTACACACACTTATTCTGTGCATACTGGAGGAAGTCTTTTTGTTCGCACCAGAAATGAGAACGTAACTACCGGAGAAGTGAAGTATGGCTTTAAACTAAAGCTCTTTTCTGCGTCTCTTGGACCTGTGAGTTCGCAGCTGTCGTGGACAGGCAATAGTCTAGGTATCACTACTTCAGTACACAATTCAACAACCGGTTTACAGTCTGAAGTATCACATTTATTTGGTAGCCAGGGAATGTATCGAAAAGTTGGTGCAGGAACACGAACTGACATTGATTATGGCTTTATTAAGTCAATTACTTCGGTCACAGAACGAAGGTTTACATATGAACAAGCACTAAGAACTGTTGCCGGTGGTATTGCTATTGCAGGTGTGTGTGTGCTCGCAGCTTTTATTACGGTAAAAACATTGGGAGTTGGAACTCCCGGAGCAAAGGCAGGTGCGACTGCGGCTATAGCAGCAATTATTGCATGGATGGGCATAGGTGCTTTGGACACTGACCAAGACCCATGTGATTTAATGAGTTAGGAAATGGTGAGTTGTATGTTAAGAAAAATGATTATAATCTCTGTGGTTTTAGTTATGGTCTTACTGCTAAGTGCGTGTGACACAAGGGCTCGCCTTTTTCCGCCACCTGACTCACCTAGACTTGAGTGGTTTGACTCGGTGGAAGATGCTATTATTTACGGTTCTTCACTTCATGGCACAAATCTTACATATCGTGGAGAAATAACAAGGCTCATACAAAATGAGTGTAATGCCTTATATTTTATTATTAACCCTGATGAAAGAGAGCGCGGACGAATATCCATATACTTCTTTTACGTAAGAAACGAATCGGGAACAACTAGATTCTCAAGGCTCATAACCCCTAGCTTTTTAATGGTGGACTTTGAGCTAGGCTTGTTTGATGAAGCGAACTTAGATGATATTGGCGAAATACGTTTTGGTGTCTGGTCATGTAGGGCTGAACGTTGGTACGATGCGCTAGGCATAGATATACCTCAGCGTTATGTGTGGGGCATATCACGAACAGAGCGAGTCCACAATTTAGCAATAGAAGGACAGCCAGTTACAGAAGTTATTGAGTTTGAGCATAATGGGCAAACGTTATATTTTTGGTATTTCGACGATTTACAAACAGACAAGAGTCCACTCTGCAGTTACGAACTCGCCAATTTCAACTTCAATGTTGGCGAGATGGATATAACTATGGATGAATTAGAGCCTTAATTGGCGCATTATGATTGCAAGGTGCTTTGGATACTGACCAAGACCCATGTGATTTAATGAGTTAGAAAATGGTGAGTTGTATGTTAAGAAAAATGATTATAATCTCTGTGGTTTTAGTTATGGTCTTACTGCTAAGTGCATGTGACATCAATGCTCTCCATTTTCCGCCACCTGACTCACCTAGACTTGAGTGGTTTGACTCGGTGGAAGATGCTATTATTTACGGCTCTTCTCGTCATGGCACAAACATTCCCTATAGCGGAGAAATAACAAGGCTCATACAAAATGATTGCAACGCACTAATGTTCATTATTAACCCAACCGGAAGTGAGCACGCACAAATAATCACATACTTCTTTTACGTAAGAAATGAATCAGGGACAACTAGGTTCTCAAGGCTCATAACCCCCCACACTTTACTTATAGAGCATAGACTGAGTACGTTTGATGAAGGAAACTTAAACTATATCGGCGAAATACGTTTTGGCATTTTGACGTGCAGTGCTGAGGATTGGTATGGCGCGTTCGGTATAGATATACCTCAGCGTTATGTGTGGGGTATATCACGGACAGAGCGAGTCCACAACCTTGCTATAGAAGGACAGCCAGTTACGGAAGTTATTGAGTTTGAGCATAATGGACAAACGTTATTCTTTTGGTATTTCGACGATTTACAAACAGACAAGAGTCCTATTTATGCTGATCATAATTATAACTTCAATGTTGGAGAGATGGAGATAACTATGGATGAATTAGAGCCTTAATTGGTCCATTATGATTGCTAGGTGCTTTGGACACTGACCAAGACCCATGTGATTTGATGAGTTAGGAAATGGTGAGTTGTATGTTAAGAAAAATGATTATAATCTCTGTAGTTTTAGTTATGGTCTTGTTGCTAAGTGCATGTGACATCAATGCTCTCCAATTTGAAGAAGAGGTTTCATAATTAGGATATGCATTAAAATCTTTGTCTATGAAAAAATCGGGTTTTCTGTGACAATTATTCTCACTCTAAGTTCTCTTTATCTCATCCAGCACAGTGGCATATAGCTTGTGTGGATTAATTAAATAGTTTGATAGCACAATGTATGCAAGTTTTTTCTGTTTATCAATTATAAGCAAGGAATCGAATGCGCCTGTTCCTCCGTTATGTGCGATGATTTCATTATTATCTCCTGTCATTATCCATGCAAGCCCGGAGTTTGATAAACCTTTTCTGACAGTTGTATACTTTTGATGTGTTAGAGCTAGATAGGGCAATTCCCCATTCATGTGCTTTTGCGCATATGTGAGCATGTCCTCTGCTGTTGCGCTGATGTCACCTGCACTTGACATGATTGTTTTTTCAAAATCCCAGTTGCCTATATCTTTGTTTTTCTTAGAAAATCCATGCAAATTCCTAGATGGATTTATACCTGTATAGCTGTTTGGCATTTCTAACACATTTGTTAAAAAATCATCCATTGTGTCAAAATACCCTTTGCCCGAAACTTTACCGATTGCATATCCGACTAATCCCATACTAAAATTACCATACGCCCACGGATAATCCTTATCCTCTTTTTTGTTTTCCAACAATAGCGATTTCATTCTTTTTTCGTCTACTCGTAAGCAGTCCGGCAATACACCACCGTTTCGACTACCAAGTAAAGGTGCAAGAAGAAGCATTTTAATACCGACCCAAGTCGTCGCTGGCAAATATCCGTAGCCGGCTGTGTGGGTTGCAAGCCGTCTTAAAGTCGGATAATAACTATCGTCTAATCCATCTGCATATTTTGAAATAGGGTCATCTAAAGACATTTTGCCCTCATGAACATACTTTGCAAGCAAGGATGTGGTAAAAGTTTTTGTAATTGAACCAATCTCATAGACATAATTCTCATTGGGAATCTCTCCGGTTGCTCCGAATGTTTGAAGTGTCTTTTCGCCATCTACAAGGGTGCCGACCGTTAGTTTGATATGCGTTTTACCTCTACACTCTTTTTCGATTAACGCTTGTAGATCTGTGCCTAATTTATGCATAATACTCTTCCTCATCTTCCTCTTTTATAAATGTAGTAAATGCTTTTTGCTCCTTGATATGCTTTAACCAACGAATCATGCCATGTGCAGTAACTTCACGCATCATCGCACAAGCCAACTGTAATCCTGCCTACCATCAATTATGTAGTCAACATAAACATTAATATCTTTAATTTGATACAAAATTAAATACCGACTACCGACAATCAGCTTGTGGTACTTATTTGGGGGTACAAATTCACCACAAAAAAAGGGACATCGCTCAGGCATTTCTGATATTGAACGAATCGCAAAAATTATTTTTTCCTTCACATTATGCGCTGCTGATGGACTTGTTTGTGCAAGAAATTTAACGTGAGTCCCTAGCATGCTTTTTGCTTTATCTGAAATTACCACTTTATATTGCTGCATTTTCAACCTCGCTAATAATGCCTTCCAAATAACTTTCAAGTTCATCAATGGAAACACCTATGCGACCGGCAACACGATCTTCTTCAACAGCTAGCAATTCCTCACGAAGTTTTAACATTTTTTCGCGTCTGACAAATGATTCTACATCCATCACCACAATATCTCCTTCCCCATTCTTCGTAAGATAGATTGGTTCTTGAGTTGCACGACACAAATCAGCAATTTCATTATAGTTCTGACGGATTGTTGCAGATGGTTTAATATGCATTATTAATCACCTCAGGATTTATTATGACTATATTCTAGCATTTTGTTACTATATCGTCAAGTTTTCTGTTGACACTACATCCATCCAAGTGTATTGAAAATCACAATACCTGCTAATAGCACGACGAAGTGTAGAGGATAAATGATGTAGAATAACCACTTCATGCGTTTACCACGTTTTCCGTTATACCCTAGTAGCAAGAACGCTGCGGCAAGTATGCCGATTGAGAAAGTCATCATGACAGGTCCGAAATCCGTATTTGCGGCAAGAGCGTTAGTTTCAATTCCTGCATCTGCAAACTGTTGTGCCAGCATTTCAGCGCCTCCGCTTGACCAAAGTGCCATAACAAAGAATAATACTGCGGCAAAAATAGGTGGAACGACACGACGTGCAGTTTCATTTTTGATAATGTGAAGCATAAGTACCATTGTAACGCCTATGAAATACCACTCAAGCAACACAAATGATAGAGGCACAATTACCACGACATAGATCACCCAAAAGAGAGCTTTTATTTTCATTTTGTCGTACATTACCAGAACCAGCAGGCTAACCACGATGCTAAACATAATGTTTAAGAACGGATATGCCATGATAAGACCGCCGCCTACGGGTAGTGTTATGGTGAGAATGTGAAATGGTAGTGCAATTAGCCCGAATATGAGTATACGTAGAATGTATCTTTTTAGGTTTGATGTGTACTTGTAGCCTTCAGCAATGAAATATGCCATTATTGGGAATGTGAGTCCGCCGGCAGCGTACATTGGGAATCTGAGTATTGGTGGTAGAATACCCCACCATGCGACTGTCGCGTGGCATAATATCATGCCCACTATTGCAATTATCTTTAATTTGTATGCGTCTAATTTTATCATTTTTACTTCCTCCAAAATCTGTTTCTTTTTCATAGATTTCTTTTATTATTTCATTCACTACTTAATTATAAGCAACAATCCTTAATAAGTCTTTATCTAATCCTTAATTGTTTCTTAATTATGATTCGTTTTGCTTTTTATCCTATTGCTTGTAGAATATTTGATAGTCTAAAAAACAATAAGCTTCTTATACTCATGTATTACAATTCCACCTTTTCCTGTAATCTGATAGCTATCGGGCGTGATACCAGATGAAATATTATACAAAGAAACGTCAAGGGCGATGCCAATACTAAACACCAATATGATGAAATTGCACCTCTAAATCAGCTTGAACCTCAAAATGAGGTTCATCCTCAGGCCTTGCAAATAGAGGGTCCGACAGCCAAACGCCTTGCTGATTTTCATTAGCTCGAGCATTCCTTCGCATTACAGACAAAAAACCACAGGCAATCCATTTTTGGGAGTGTTTGTGGTTTATTTGTATATTTATTATGGATGCGTTACAGTGTGGATTTCTCCAAAAATTCGCTCGGACTTATTATGAATTCTTCATCTGGGTAGTGCTTTTTATTACCTGTAACTAGATAAGCTTCAACAGCCTTTGCAGTATCGTAGTAAATTTTAAGACACAATAGTTAGGGTCGTCAAACCTGACAATGTGATGTCATGTTAAAAAGATTTCTTACTGATCGCTGATAGAAAACGTTGACAGATTTGTGAGAATATTTTTCATTATGTTTCATTTGCAGTCAACGCGTCCACGCACCATTCGCAACAAAACGGTTTGCCCTGTCATTAGCTCTTTTCACCAACTCTTTTTTGAAACCCATGTTACCAAGTAGTTTTAAAGCATTGCGTGTTGTGGCAGGACCATCTTTTATTTCATAGTCAAATATAACCTCTCCGTCCTGTGTGACGGTTTCTTCAAAGTGGAGT
>WQWL01000102.1 GCA_009785345.1 Oscillospiraceae bacterium | reverse complement strand
GAAAAAATCCCATTTGTCATCCCGGGCTTGACCCGGGATCTATTACAAAGCTTGATTCTATCAGATTGCGGCTCGGAGGCCGCAATGACGATAGGTAAAAATATGCACTTTGTCAGCGACCTCAGCTTGACCTGCAATATTATAGATGAAAATGGCATTCTTCATGGGGTTGTGCAGCTCAGAGGTCGCAATTACCATCACCCTACCATTAAACGTGTCACAATTCTCATTATATCGTTGTAGAACAGGAATATCATTAATCCAATAAGCAACACAAAGGCTCCGGTGTTGATATATGCCTCATATTTTGGATTGAGAGGTTTGCGTGTAATTTTTTCTATTGCCCATGAGAGCACAGTGAAGAGGATTCTACCACCATCTAGGGCCGGAATTGGAAGCAAGTTAATTGTGGCTACATTTACGGCAATGAAGGCTGCCAGAGAAACAATGGCGATTATTCCAGCACCTGTTGTGGGTGCTTGCTGTCCCACAGTATTCATTATGTCGACAATACCGACAATTCCTGCTGTTTCGTTTATACCTACAGCGCCACTTATCATCATCGCCAGACCAACTCGAATCATTCGCACATAATTGAACATCTGGTAACCGGAAAATCTGATGGTTTCCAAAACATTATTTTCGATTACAGTAAAATGAGTTTCATATCTACGTATGTTAAATGATAGCGATTCTTCGTCACTATTATTGAGCATATTGATAATGCGCGGATAAATTTCGTAATCCTCTGTAATTAGGTTGCCATTGTCGTCTCTAAATACATATCTGTACTGTCTTTCTCCATCAAGATTATATTCATCATGCCGCTCAAATGAGATACGCTCATATGTTAATAATTCGCCATCACTGTACCGATATATGTACTTATATAACACATCTCCGTCAAGAAGATATCTATGCTGTCTATAAATGCGACTTTCGTATTCAATTAGCTCGCCATCTCGTTCTATTATAAATATATGAGGAGCGCCGGCGTGTAAGTTCTGAAACAGCGCGATGTCAGGATTGTAAATGAGCCTTTCTCCGTTAAGCTCAACAAATCTGTCACCAGCCATAAGTTCAGCTGGTCCTTCGTAAGGAAAATTATCATGAACACGTTCGAGTGTTGTGCTTGAAAATTCACTCATACCGGCAGTTAATGCAAAAATGATAATAAATGCTGCAATGAAATTTGCAACGCTGCCTGCAGCGAGTATGACTATCCGGCGCCAGCGTTTTTGGCTCAAAAATGAACGAGGATCAGGTTCCTCACCTTCTTGATGTTCGCCTTCCATGGAGCAAAACCCACCGAATGGAAGTGCACGGAGGGTATATAGAGTTTCTTTTCCTTGCTTTTTTAAAAGCTTCGGTCCCATACCTATAGCAAACTCATTCACCTTTACATTAAATAATTTGGCAGCAATGTAATGACCGAATTCGTGAATTGCAATGATGAGTCCAAATGCGAGAATTCCTAAAACTATGAACATTGATTTTTCCTTTCTATATAGGGGCAAATTTTGGGGTTAGGGTCTAGGGATTAGGGGTTATTTGTGGAACGCTATACTAGACCCTATATAACGTGGGATGTCGTTGAATCCAATCTTCTTGTTTAAAAAGAGTTCAACGGCATCTTCATTTGCTTGGTTGAGTGAGGCACATGCTGTTTGACCTTTTTCTGCGGCTTCATATGCGAGGCGCAGGCAAGGGAATGTGTCCATGTTCGGTTGTTCGAATGTTAGTTTGCCTAGTTCCGTTAAGTCAAGCGACTTTGTTAGAGATGGTAGGCGGGCGGGGTATGTTAAAGCATACTGTATTGGTTGACGCATGTCAGGGTTTGATAGCTGTGCAATTGTGCTACCGTCAGCGAACTCTACCATTGAGTGGACTATGCTTTCGGGGTGTACAACAACTTTAATTTTGTCGGGACTAATATCAAACAAATGCATTGCCTCTATGAGTTCAAGTCCTTTATTCATCATTGTCGCAGAATCTATTGTTATCTTCGCACCCATATCCCAATTGGGATGCATAAGAGCTTGTTCAGGTGTAATATTCTCGAGCTGTTCATGTGTCATACCGCGAAATGGTCCACCGGATGCGGTGAGAATCAGTTTATTGATATGTGGAATACCGATCAGTGCGGATGACTCAGAATGACCGGATTTATACTTTTTTCCATCCAAACATTGAAATATGGCAGAGTGCTCGGAGTCTACAGGGATAATTTCTGCACCATGCTCTTTTGCGGTTTGCATTACTAGCTCACCAGCGCATACTAGTGGTTCTTTGTTTGCCAGCGCAATGCGTTTGCCTGTTTTTAGCGCTGCAATGGTTGGTTCGAGTCCTGCTTGTCCTGCGATTGCTGTGACAATTACATCTGCATTACTGTTACCTGCAACCTCGATTTGTCCTTTCATTTCGGACAATACAGTCGTTGTAGTATCGTTGATACGTGTTTTCAATTCGTGAGCAGCGCCTTTATCATAGACTGCAACGAATTTAGGCTTGAACTTGCGTATTTGCTTTTCGAGCAGGTCAATATTTTTATCTGCACTTAGAGCGCAGACAGAGTAATTGAGATGTTCAATTACTTCTAGTGATTGTCGGCCAATTGAGCCGGTTGAACCTAATATTGTTATAGATTTATTCATGTTGTGTTTTAATCCCTCTCGTCATTGCGGACTTGATTCGTAATCATAATAGAGTACTTCAATTCAGGGGATTGCGGCTAATCCGACCACAATGGCGATGCACAAAAAACATGTACTCCTAATGCAACTATCAAATTATTATTGCGGGCACTAATATTGTGAGAAGATACATGGTTGGAGCAGCAAAAATCATACTGTCAAAGCGGTCGAGTGCTCCGCCATGACCGGGAAATAACCGCCCATAGTCCTTTATTCCACATTTGCGTTTTATCAGTGAAAAAGCCAGATCGCCGAGTATCGTCACAAATGCGCCAAGCAGTCCATATAGTACCAAGGCAGGGAAAACAATGGTGTGTGAAGTTACAACAGACAGAACTAAGCCGTAAATCAACATTCCGACAGCTCCGCATATAATGCCGCCAATGAAGCCTTCTACGGTTTTGTTTGGGCTAATTTTTGGGAATGGCTTTTTCTTCCCAAATGCTACTCCTGAGAAATATGCTCCGGAATCGGTCATTATTGCGACAATGACTGGTAGCAGAACAAACAAGTATCCATGCGGCATCTCTCTGAGGCTTATGAGGCTTGTGAGTAGGTATGGTATTAATATACCTGCAGCAAGAGCTATTGGTATTTGTCTAAATTTAAGTTTTTTATCTGACACGTCAGACTTGTTCTTCTTTTTGTTTGCTCCTTTGATTGGGGTTGATTTTACATTATCGGCTCTATTAAATGCGAGAATAGCTTCGATTACAAGCAAGCATAGTAGTAAGAAGAAAATCGACAGGAGCAAAGTAATAAGCATTAATGTTGTACCGCCAATCAGCGAGTTGAAAAATATAGAAAACGGCATTAATACGGCTGAAAATATCGTGTAAACGATAACACTTGCTTTGCGAATTTTTGTCGCGCTAAGAAGCTCGTATGCAGCGATTGCACAAATAACTGATATCATTATAGTGAGTATATATGGCGGAAATATGAATAAAATGGCAAAAAATATCGGAAGTAGCACTGCGGCTACGATTATTCGAGTTTTCATTTAAGTGGTTTTTCCTCTCTGGCTATCTACGCATTTCCGTAGCGTCTGTCTCTTGTTTGATATGTCGCAATAGCAAGGTCGAGTTCGTTTTCGTTAAAATCAGGCCATAGGCAGTCTGTGAAGTAATATTCTGAGTATGCGGTTTGCCATAATAGAAAGTTTGATAATCGCATCTCTCCGCTAGGTCTGATTACAAGATCGGGATCGGGGATATCGGCAGTATATAGAAATTTTGCAAAGTTTTCTTCTGTTAATCTAGGTGCATCGGGAGTGTCTTTAATTGAATCTGCATAATTTTGAACGGCACGCACAATTTCAGCTCTGCTACCATAATTTAAACATATGTTAACTTGCACACCGTCGAATTTTTTTGACAGTTCTTCAGTTTTTGCTATCAGGTCTTGCAGGTTTTGTGAGAGAACTGATATGTCGCCGAGAAATTTCATCTTGACTTTGTCACGCTCCATCTTCTCAATGGACTCGTGCAGATATTTTTCTAACAGCTCCATTATTTTTGCAACTTCATCTTCAGAACGCTTCCAGTTCTCGGTTGAAAAAGCATAGACAGTCAGATATTCAATGCCAATGTCTTTACAATATGTCGCAACACGACGGAATGTTTCTGCACCTGCAACATGACCGGCGGTACGCGGAAGGGCACGTTTGGTAGCCCATCGCCCATTACCATCCATAACAATCGCTATATGACGTGGGAGTCGTTCAGACTCCCACGTTTTCATTTCTTTTTTTTTGAAAAATCGTAACACTAAAACCTCCGGCTTTAGGGTCTATCACTAACCCCTAAAGCCTAAAAATTAGATTTCTTTGATTTCATCTTCTTTTTTCTTCGCAACCAAGTCAATTTCATCTGTATACTTGTCAGTCAGTTTTTGAAGATCTTTTTCTGTGATTGTCAGGTCATCTTCTGTGATTTCGCCTGTTTTCTTTTGTGCTTTGTATTTCTCGATTGCTTCGCGTCTCACATTTCTTACCGCAACTTTTGACTCTTCAGCTTGCTTATAAACTTGTTTTACAAGTTCTTTACGGCGCTCTTCTGTTGGTTGCGGGAATAAAAGACGAAGAACACGTCCGTCGTTTGCCGGAGTAATTCCAAGATCGGATGCCAGAATGGCTTTCTCAATTGGCTTGAGACTGCTTGCATCCCACGGTGATATCATCAGTGTTCTTGGGTCGGGAGTGGAAACTGCAGCGATTTGATTGATTGGAGTTGGCGTACCATAATAGTCGACTTTGATGGGCTCGATAACTGCCGGATTTGCACGACCGGCACGGACAGTTGAATAGCTACTTTGTAGAAAATCTACAGCTTTCTTCATCTTGCTTTCATATTCTTCGTACATTTGTAAAACCTCCAAAATTCAAGTGTTAATATTAAGTTTCTGCGTTTTGACTCACTACAGTTCCTATTTTTTCGCCCATTACCACACGGACAATATTTTCAGGATCTTCGAGAGCAAAAAGTATGACGGGGATGTCGTTATCCATAGATAGTGAAGTTGCGGTTGAATCCATAACGGCGAGACCTCGTGCAAGCATTTCTGAGTAAGAGATTGCATCAAATTTGGTTGCACTTGGATCTTGTTTTGGGTCTGCGGTATATACTCCATCTATGTTTTTTGCAAGGAGTATTACATCTGCATCTATTTCTGCAGCGCGCAGGACAGCGGCTGTATCTGTTGTGAAAAACGGATTACCTGTGCCACATCCAAATACGACAACGCGCCCTTTTCTTAGATGTCTGTCGGCCCGAAGCCTTATATATGGTTCTGCGACTGATGTGATTGATAGTGCTGTTTGTACACGGACAGGTACGTTGAGTTGTTCGAGCACGTCTGCTACTGCGAGGCAATTCATGATGGTAGCCATCATACCCATGTGGTCAGCTCGTGTGCGTTCCATTTTGCCACCGCCGTGTTGGGCTCCACGCCAGAAGTTGCCACCTCCGACAACAATGCCGACTTCTACTCCGAGAGAAACACATTCTTTTACGGCTTCGCATACGTTCCGTATGACTTCAAAGTCAAGACCTGTTTTTTTCTCGCCCGCAAGTGCTTCGCCGCTTATTTTCAATAGTACTCTTTTATAGGCTGGTTTCCTATCAGACATTCGTCACCTCCATGTTCTGTTTTTATTTGTTTAACTTACGCGAATCATTATATCTTAAATCACGATAGAATAAAAGTGCTAAATTTAGGGTTTAGGGTTTAGGGACTAGGGGTTGGTAAGGGTGAATGCATCGCACTTCATGAATATTATGCTTTTCTAACCCCTAACCCCTATCCCCTAAACCCTAAACCCTAATTAAGCTTGTCTTCATTGATTTCGAATAGGCGTTTAATTTGTGCTTCTAGTTTTTGGTTTTCTGGTGCTTCTAGTTTTGGGTCTGTTTGTAACAGGATTTCGGCTGCATGTTGTGCTTGGTTCAGTATTTGCATGTCTGTTGCGAAGTTGGCTATGTGCATTTCGGGCAGTCCGTGCTGCCTCGAACCAAAGAAGTCGCCTGGTCCGCGTATTCTCAAGTCTTCTTCTGCAATTACGAAGCCGTTGTTGGTGGTTCTCATAACTTCTAATCGTTCGCGAGAGATTTCGCCACTTCCCGGACTTTGAAAGAGCACGCAATGTGATTCATGTTTTCCTCTGCCGACTCGTCCACGTAGCTGGTGTAGTTGTGAGAGACCAAATCTGTCTGCATTTTCGATTATGATTAGAGCGGCGTTGGGGACATCGACGCCTACTTCGACAACTGTGGTTGCAACGAGTATGTCTGCTTCGCCGGAAGCGAAAGCTTTCATTGCAGCATCTTTCTTTTTGGCAGGCATTTTGCCGTGAACAAGTTCAACGTTGAGTTCAGGGAAGATTTTCTTGCTCAGGGTTTCATAATATTCTTTTACAGACTTTAAATTATTTGAGCTGCTGTCTTGGCTTATTTCATCTTCTTCTACCATTGGGCAGATTATATATACTTGTCGACCTTCCGCTACCAGCTTTCTCACGAAGCCGTACGCTCTGTCTCTATGATGTTCGCCGACTAAATGTGTTTTAATTTCTTGGCGTCCCGGTGGCATTTCATCAACTATGGATACGTCTAAATCACCATAAATGATAAGAGCTAATGTGCGAGGTATTGGTGTGGCTGACATTACGAGTACGTGGGGACTGTCGCCTTTTTCGGTTAGTAGTGAGCGCTGATTTACACCAAATCTGTGTTGCTCGTCAGTTATGACCAGGGCCAAGTTTTTGAATTGCACAGCTTCTGATATCAGGGCATGCGTGCCTACGATTATATCAATTTCGCCTTGACTAAGTTTTTCGTATATTTCACGTTTATTTTTCGCTGTTGTACTTCCGGTAAGTACGCCGACTTGCATTCCTAGTGGCTCTAAAAGTTTGGATAATGATTGATAATGTTGTTTTGCCAGTATCTCAGTTGGCGCCATAAATGCTGACTGATATCCGGCACGCCATGTCATATAACAACATGCTGCTGCAATTACTGTTTTTCCTGAGCCTACATCACCTTGTATGAGTCTGTTCATTGGGCTATCTGATGACATATCACGTGCAACATCATCTATTGCTCGTTTTTGTGCGCTTGTGGGATTAAACGGTAGGGCTTCATAAAATTCATCGAAATTTGGGATGGTGAGACTTCTGCCAACTTTTTTTGTTCGTTTTTCTCGCATAAATTTCATTGCAGTGACGAGTACGAAAAGTTCTTCGAAAATCAATCTTTTTCGAGCAATTTCGAGTTCTTTGAAGCCTTCAGGAAAGTGTATATTTTCATATGCGTAGCGCGCTCTACAAAGTTCATATTCAAGAGCGATGTCGTTTGGCATGACATCAGGTAGTTCATCGGCACATTTATCTAAACCACTTCGTACAGCAGAGGCTATGATTTTGTGGGATAGTCCTGCGGTAAGTGAGTAGAGAGGCATTATGCGTCCGGTGACTTGCCCTGCATAGTTATCATGATATCGTTCGAAAATTGGGTTAGACATTTCCGGTCGTAGCAATGAGCCGGATACTTTTCCGTAAAAAACGTACTCCTCGCCCTGTTTGAGTGCGTCTTTGACAAATGATTGATTAAAAAATGTGATTTCTAGCGATCCGGATTCATCGACTGCGCGAAGTTTAACCAAATCCAGTCCTTTGCGTATGTGTGAGAGTCTGGGGGTATCAGCAACCATTCCTCGTACACACACGTTTTCTCCAATGATGAGTTCTTTAATAGATTTTATATTAGTTCTGTCATCGTAGGCACGGGGAAAATACCCGACAAGGTCACGTAATGTGGTTATGCCGAGTTTAGCCATTAGTTTTTCGCGAGCTTCGCCAACACCTTTGATGTAACGTATGCTTGTTTCAAGATTGTCTGTCTTCATGAGTTCCAATATACAATTTCTTTCATAGCTTGTGGTAGCATATTAATAATATCTGTAGCGGTTACGCAATATTCTCCAAGTTGCTCTGCACACATGTCGCCTGCTAGTCCATGAATATAGACAGCTGCAACAACGGCATGTACTATTGGGAGATTTTGAGCAATAAGTGCAGCTATCATACCGGCTAGGACGTCTCCAGTGCCACCCTTTGCCATTGCAGGACCGCCGGTTGTATTAACATAAGCGATTCCATTTGGTAGTGCGATTATTGTTCTGTGACCTTTAAGCACAAGAATACAGCCGTATTTTGATGCAACTCACAAGCCATACGAAGCCTATCGATGGGTGGCTTTTTGACAGGCTCTTCGACACAGTTTGCGCATCCATCTTGTGTATTATCACCTTGCGCATTACTGAGTAACGTTTTTTGCACTTCATTTAGTACGTCGGTATCAATAGAATTTTCAGCATCTTCCTGGAACAAATCTCCACAAAGACGCTCAAATTCCCCATAGTGTGGGGTGAGGACCAGCGGACACACTGCCTGGTTTAGAATATCCACATTTCCAACAATTGCATTTAATCCATCGGCATCCAAGACTATTGGTGTTTCTGATAAGAGCATGATTGATTGTACCAGTTCAGATATTTCGTCTGATAAACCAAGTCCGGGTCCTATAAGACAGACATCTGATTGTTTTATACGTCGCATGATTTCATCTGCGGCATTTGCTATGAGTTGACCTTTGTCATCAGGAAGGGGGAATGGCATTTCTTCATCAAG
This sequence comes from Oscillospiraceae bacterium, assembly GCA_009785345.1. Taxonomy (GTDB): domain Bacteria; phylum Bacillota; class Clostridia; order Oscillospirales; family Oscillospiraceae; genus WRMH01. Next base: position 1,797 of record WQWL01000102.1, on the reverse strand, counting down.
CTTGATTGCCAATATGTCATATATCGACTTTGGCACTCCAAGTGAAACTAGCCCCGCACCGGTTTTTGTTGTAGCGCGAGCAGATAGTGCAGGAGCGCCTGTATATCCAACACTACCGGCAACGATAAGTGCGCGACCGTAATCGCCTTTATGTGTGTCACGACGTCTGCGAGGCAAGATTATATCTCCGGGCATTGCTGCATACGTGTGAGAAACAGTTTTATCTAGTACACTACGTGGTATTCCTATATCACAAACAACGAGTTCTCCACAGTATGTACAACCGGGTTCAACAAAGTGTCCCGGCTTGGCAAATGAAAATGTGATAGTAATGTCAGCTTTGACAGCATCACCGAGAATTGCTCCTGTATCTGCATGAACTCCGGTGGGAACATCTGCTGCAATTACGAAGGAGCGTGAACTGTTTATGACACTGACTGCGCTGAGTGCGTCACCTCTCAAATCTGCATTAAGTCCAACACCAAAAATAGCGTCAATCACTACGGAGGACTCGCTTAAAAAATCAACAAGGTCAGCAGACGGCGAATAAGGCTCAAGGAAACCTCCAAGCAGCTCGAGGCGTTCAAGCATTGTTTTCGAGTCCGGTGTCAGATTGTCTCTATTCCCAATTAAAATTGTACGAATAGAGATGCCCTTTTCCAATAGATAGGCCGCTGCACCGATACCATCGCCACCATTATTACCAGTGCCACAGAAGATGGCAACATGGCAGTCATCTTGTATGTGCTTCATGACAGTTTCAGCCAAGTGCTTTGCAGCATTTGACATAAGTGTTGTACCGGGTATGCCATACTCTTCAATGGAGACTCGGTCTAATTCTCTAATTTCTTCAATGGTTAATAACTTCATAGGTCTTATTCTAGTTCATTTTGTTTGCAAATTCAAGGCATTTATGGTAGAGTTTTGAAAACAAATTATAAGGATGATTGTTATGAGAGAGAAACTTGATGCCATTCTTCAAGAGGGTGAAGAGAAAATTAGAGAGGCAGGGACAATTGCATCATTGCAAGATGTGAAGTCTTTACTTCTTGGTAAGCAAGGTGCGCTTGCGGATATTTTGAAAGAAATACCGCGATTGGAAGCTGCAATGCGTGGTGAGGTTGGTCGTGCAGCTAATGAGATTAAGAGTCGATTTAGTGAGTTGATTGATGTACGTCGTGAGGAGATTAGTCTGAAAGCTTCAGAAATTTCTCCTGATTTTGATATAACTGTACCGGGGATTTTGCCGTCCAGTGGCGCTCTGCATCCAATTACGCAGATGTGCTACGACCTAAATGATACTTTTCGCTCAATGGGGTTTGAGATATTTGAAGAGTCTGATATAACTAGTGAGCTTTATGCTTTTGATAATTTAAATTTCCCGCCTGATCATCCTGCACGTGAGAGCATGGATACTTATTGGCTAAAGGGTCATGATTCAGGTGGCGGTGGTGAGAGGCTTTGCCTGCGTCCTCATTTGACCGGAGCGAGCGTTAGATATATGCAATCGCATAAACCACCATATCGTTTTGTTTATCCTGGTAGAGCATATAGAAATGAGGCAACGGATGCCAGACATGAGCGAGCGTTTTTCCAATATGAAGCCCTTATTGTAGATCGTGATTTTACGTTTTCTTCAGGGAAAATCATGATTAAGAGTATTTTGTCCAAAGTTTTTGGGCGTGATGTTCCTGTTAGAATGCGTGTCGGGTTTTTCCCGTTTGTTGAGCCGGGCTTTGAGATTGACATGGGTTGCCTTGTATGCGACAGCGCCGGTTGCAGTGTTTGTAAGTATGT
>WQWL01000101.1 GCA_009785345.1 Oscillospiraceae bacterium | reverse complement strand
TCATATACATCATTACTTACTCCGATTTCTCTCGAATTTACATGCTTAGTTTTTCGAGGGTTCGTAGTAACTCTAGCAAAATTTCACTTGCTTGGCGAGATACCCTTAGATATTGCGCTTACATTAATTTTCTCCAAGTATAAATCGTACCGCCGCCTCCATGATTTCATCACGCCCTTCTGCAATACCCTGTATCGTCCTGTCCACACGAATATCGGGTGCAAGGCCGACACGGTGGGTTTGCCCGCCTTCCGGAGTATAAACGCCCACGCCGGTAAAAGACATAGTAATCCCTCCCGGCAAGGGTAGTGTCGAAATATCTCCGTTTGACCCCATCGATGGCAAACCAATTACGGTGACATTCGGGGCAATGCGGTAAGCCATAATCACCCATTCCGGTCGGCTGATACTCCTTTCGTCCATCAAAAGTACAACCGGTCGATCATAGATAAAGGTGTATGGACTTTGCGAGATGACTTGACTCAGGAGCGTGTACACACGCATTCCGGGATGCGTGTGTACAGGAACCGATGCATATACAAACGGCATGGCTTCTTCCATCAAGTATCCTCTCATTTCAAAGAAAAAGCTCCAGTTAGGATATTGACGTAAGTCAATTATTATCCCATCAGTGGTTGCGAATTCTTCCATGACATGCCTTGCAGTTCCCGATGATTGTATAGCGGGGTTTATAAGCCCAATGTTATTATCCAAAAGCACATGGGATTGCATGGCCGCAGGGCGAGGCTGTCCCATCCAATTCACAAGCGTTTGGATATCTAAAGTTATCTCTTCATCGTCACGAAGCACAGTTATTTCCACGCTCCCCATATGCGGCGTCCTCGTCCTCAGGGGTTGATGCAAGGCAAGAAAATCCAATGCCTTTTCCTCGTTAGGATAAGGCAGTATCTGAAGCATCTCTGCTGCAATTTCACCGATATCCCTACCATCAACGCTGAGTATAACATCCCCCTTCTCAAACAGATTAGGAATGGTTAGATGTCTCAAACTTATGTTAGGGTGCTGTATATCGTCAGCGTTATAGACAACAAGCCGTCCTTCGGCTGCTCTAAGCCGAGCAGGGGCTACCCATTGTCCAAACTTATCTCCAAAAAACGTAGTACCGACAAAATTGAGATGAGCAGAGTCGCGAAGATGACGAGCCAACATCGCAAGCGTCAGTTCATAGCTAAACCTGTCACCGCCCTCCAACATTTTTGGTATGTATAGGAGTAGCAGGTCATTCCATTCCACGTCCAAAATACCAAGGTGTGGATAGTAATAGTTCATGGAATTCCACAAGCGGAAAAGCCCTAGCAAACGATAACCGGTATCGCTGAAATCCATTCCCCTATGGTGACTCTGGTTCAAAAAATACGGAATGCCTGTACCGAGGTTAAACGAAACCGGCGCTGATGCTCTATCCAAAGTAGAGATTCCATCAAACCTCAGCAAATGTGTGGCGAGTGCCCCTAAGTAGCCATAGTTAATCCACGATAAATCAGCCATCGGACGCATATCAAAATCCCGAGCTGTTGATATTGCCAACGGTGACTCCGGGAAATTACCCACCACAAGCGCCTCAAAAGACTGCCAATTTAGGTTATACCCACCCTCTAGCATCGAATTAAAAAGCTCAGCAATTTTGCGATATTCCGTGAGATCGTCTTCCGGCAGACCGTGTTGGTTATTAAAAAACTCCAACTCTACTAGTTCACTCATCCATGTATCCATATAATTCAAAAAGTCGAAATCATGCCCATACTCAAAATCATATCCATCATCTCCAAGGCCGACAAACCAATCATAAAGAATCCCATTTACATCATCCAGGTAGGCATCATAGATCATAGGAATCAATCGCAGCAATTCTTCATCCCAGCATTTTTCGCCTGTTATGAAGCTGTTATGAGTATATTTGACAAATCCCCAAACCTTGCCAAGTTTTTCAAGGTTCTCGTCACGCTCAGCTTCCGTTCTCAATTGCACAATTGGCTCGACCACTGTCACTGTCTCTACATAAGTCGCCGTTTCGGACGACACTTCGTTATCGTTTTCGGCTGGTTCATTTGTTGGGTTTGTTTGTCTGTTACAGGCTACAAGTAGCGTGATTGCGATAAGTAGCGTTAAAAAACATGTTGCCTTTTTCATTAAAAATCTCCCATTCAATATTCTTGTAAGATAATGGCTACTATCCCATATGTACTTTTTCTACGTTATTTCTTTGAGTCTGAGTGATAGGGCTTTTAAAAACTCAAACGTCCTCTTACTATTGATTAATTTACCGGTCAACAACGCTGCAATGTACAACACCTATCCAAAATTAGCTTTTCTGTTTACCAAATAGCATTATCGTCCACAGAACTCCATAGACCAACACCCTGCGACGCAAGATGCGGCACAAGAACCACAAGATCCACAAGAAAAGTTGCATGAGTCAACACAAGAAGCGCATGATCGGTGAGTCACACAATGTAAAGTGTTAAAGGGTTCTATGCCTACATAACTAGCACTCGTCTTTTGAACGTCTAAATCGAAATCATCAAAAAAGTTTGCCATAATTAAAGACCTCCATTTTATCGTTAATTTTTTATTCTTACTCTTCATTGCCCTATCAAGAATGAAGATGTAAACACATATTGAACATTTTATTGTTCACAGAGCTGTTAGATGAATCACAGAAGTGTCACAAAAAACAACTCCCAAAATCAGTAACACGTCAAATCATCAAAAGACGCTCTTCATTTTCAGTCGGATGTCCTTTAATTATTGACAAAGCAGTCTGCATAATCCCATTATAACCTTCTAAATGATTGTGTAAACTCACTCGAAAGGTTGTGTTTCTCACATTTGCCAATTGTTTTTCATTTTCAACAAAACGTTCGATATTAAGAACCACGCTTGCTTCAAGCATTTCGGTAGTTTTTTGTAAAAACTCTATTCTATTCGTATCAAGATACATTAAATTCAGTATCGCTGCTGTTCCTATGTAGCCATGACATACTATAGGCTGCATTAATTGATAGTCAGACAACTCCATTTTAGCTATCTTTATAAGCTCATCTTGCGCAAACTGTTTTACCTTCTCGTTAGATAGTAAATTTCCCGATATGTATAACGCACGCAGAATCCCAACAGAACCATAACACCAACTCATTTGGCTTGGAGCTTTTGCGAACTCTTCATTTCCGACATATTGTTCAAAAGTAATTCTGCCTGGAAAATATGCTATGTCATTAACGTAATACAACACATTCATATATTCAGAAATAAGTCCGTTGATAGCCTCTAGCAGGCCTTCGGTGCGAAACCCTTTATTATACGCAATTGCAAGTGCAGCTAACGGACCGCCCATACCATGTGATACCCCATAATTAACAACACCATTTGTTGCTTGTTCATTCATAAACGAAGACTCTACTTCTGATGTATAATAATGCCATCCTGGTACTTTCTTACCCAAAATGGTTTTGTCTTTTGATCGTTTGATGAATATGTCAATTATCTTTTTTGCCATTTCATTCATTTTTTCGTCATCACTGAAATCAAGTAAGTAACGTAACGGACCGGAAAGTCCATTAATTACTTCATAATTGCCTAATGTGTAAAAATCCTCTTTTTCTGCCCCCCCTAGATATTCAGCCAAATTATTTAGCAAAATCTCATTTACACTTTTAAGAAACGGTTCTATTTTTGGCGCTGCAAGCGACAATGCACTAACTGAAAATGCAACTTGAGCCATTCCACCAAAAACAGATATTTTATCGAAGAATGACCTATTGATTCCTTTTCTTAAAGTGTCAAGTGTGTGAAGGGTAAGGCGCTCCCATTCTGTTTCAATATCAAAATATTCACGGAAGCTCACCAATGCCGAAACTACATCAACCGCTTCGCCGGGCTTAACATTATTAATGTTTTCCAATAATGCAAAATATTCGCAAACATTCTGTATGTATTCATCAAAAATATGCTCCGGTAACTTTAACTTGATGCTTTCACATGATTTAATTTTTTCAATGTTAATAAGCATATGTAACTCCTCGTTTTTTTAGCATTTATTTTCTTAGTTTATACCATTTTCCTGCTCATATAATTTGCGATATATTTCTGAGGTTTTCAAAAGTTCGTCATGCGTACCACACGCTTGAATGCATCCATCATCAAAGACTACAATTTGATCAACAATGTTCTTTATACTTGCTATTCGGTGCGATACTATAATGCCTATCTTATCACTCGTTAGTTCTTTAAAAGATTTCAGCACTCGCCTTTCGGACACAGAATCAAGTGCTGAATTAGGCTCATCTAAGAGAAATAATTCCGCATCCCTTATGAATGCTCTGCTTAAAGCAATTCTCAGCCATTCACCTCCAGATAGTTGCACTCCATCATCAAACCAAAAGCCTAATTGTGACTCCAAATCAGCTATTTTTTCTTGCATTCCGGTTTTTATCAACGCTTCTAAAATCTCAGAATTGTTGTCTATTTTTTCAAGTTGTCCAAATGCGACATTCTCTTTTGCGGATAATTCATATTTCATAAAATCCTGGAACAATATTCCTACTTTTTTTCGCAATTCTTCAGTATTTAGATTGCGCAAATTTTGTTTTCCGAAATACACATCTCCCTGATAGTCATTATATAGTGCTGAAAGTATCTTGACTAATGTCGTCTTTCCCGATCCATTTCTACCAATGAATGCAATCAAATTGCCTCTTTCAATCTTCAAATTTATATTTTTTAATGCGTAGCTATCGTTGCCTTTATACTTATACGAAAGATTCTTTATTTCAATGGACGGTATTACAGTCAATGGTTGTTCTTCTATATTTTCTTCGGTTACAGATTTCATATCTATGAAATCAAAATATAGGCTTATGTTAAGGATATTTTGATAGATCGCACTTACATGTGACGAAAGCGCTTGCGTACTTGATTTTATATTTGACATACTTCTCGTATAGGCAATCAAATCACCCAACAGAATCTGCCCCATAAAAGCTTGTAAAATAATGAATGCAAACAAAACTGCAATAATGACCTGGTCAATTATTAACAGAAACGATTGTGCCACCGTCCTTCGTTTCAATAGTTGACGGTCTTGCTTTAGAAATATCAAACTCAATTGTTTATATTTGTTCCGAAAATGATCACCTAGATTGAATGTCTTGATTTCCTTAAACGCTATATCATTTGTTAAAAGGAATTCGTAATACCATTGCTTCCGAGCATCTCCTGCCCTTTCCTTTTGTATCAGGAATTGTTTTTTCCCATAATGTGTTGCTATAAAGGTACCGATCATCGGTACAAAAACAATGATTGGAAGCAGCCACCAATGCCATGATAGTAAAATCAAGCTAAACATTATTAAACTAATAAAAGACTGTAGAACATACACAAACGACTTGAAAAATGAAAAAAGGTTTTCAATGCTCGTACCCATAGCACGTTGTATCAAATTGTATGTCTCTGTGTTTTCAAAATCTTTAAGAGAGAGCTCCTTCACTTTTTCTAGCAATGACATTTTTAATGTAATCCCGGATTTCATTTTAAGGACGCTTTCTATATAGCCCGAAAGTACTCCTGCAATCCCCATAAATAGATCTATCCCTATGTAGACGGCTATGAGTATAATGATATATTGAAAACTTTGTTCAGCAGTCTGTAACGTATTAATAATCGCCTGCATAACCAAGACTGAAATGCTTGGCAATACACCAAATAAGACGGCCAACAGAAATATTAATACTAAATATATTCTCCCTCCACTGGCAAGAATGTTTAGTATGCGCGATAAATAATTAAACGAAATAAAAACTTTTTTATAATGCGCTCGCAATTTTTGCATATTATCCCTTATCCTCCGGAAGTAGTCGATTAAATCAGGCTATCAGGCAAATCAACAATAAGCTCCTCTTTAGGATTGTGCTTTAAAAAGCCGTTTAAGTTTCGAATCCCATGCATCGTCAAGGCATACATTTTTTGCTCCCAAGCATTATTTCCTTTTAGACGATTACAAAACATATGTATAATGCTTGTAACTATGCTTCGAATAGGGCTAGTTAGCTCTCCTTGTTGATCGGAATCATAGATAGCTTGGGCATATTTTTTCAATTCCTGCGCATTGGCATTTATCAGATCATATACTTCGGAATAGGATATAGATGAGCGAATATCAAACCAATCATCACTGCTGTCAACAGCACGCATGATCATCTGTCTATCTTTTTGAAATTCTTTACTGTAATTTTTCTTATCCGTTAAAGACGCTAGAAACATTTCTTGAGCCTCCATATCTAACCCAAAAGCCCTCAACACAGAAATTATAAATGAAATTCCTACATAGTCCATGCTCAAATTTTGTTGTCTATACCGTTGCATGAACAACAAGTTCATAGCTAATTTGCTGTCATAATAAAAATAATCCTCTGCATGATGTATGAGCTTTGACCCTCCGTACCTTTCGGCTTCTCTTGTATAGGAGTCATTTACTGCATTTGATATAATGCCATCGTTGTACAAGACTCTAATCCACCCGCTGAGGGCAGCAAACAAAGATGGTGTCCCATTCTTTGGCGGTTGAATGCGCAAGCGCAAATGTGGTTCGGGGTCAGCGTACCGGATATAAAAATATTTTTGCGCCATACCATCTGAAACAAGTTTTTCCAAGGTGTGGTATGATTCCGCTATCAATTCATCTTGCCGTTTACTGCATCCGTACAACTTATAATACAACCATTCATCATTTCCGGGCAATAGCACAAGCTGCTCACGGTCAATGTTCATGCGGTTTTCAGATACATTGGAAAGCGTCTTCAAGACTTTATCTTTGCTGCTCTCCTTTGTTTTTGCAGTGCTTATTTTCTGATCATCTGCTAAAATAAATGGCACTACTATTTCGGTAATATATTTTTCTCCATCAGCATTTTTAGCTACGTGGTCACCAAAGTCGCAAGTAAGCTCAGTTAAGGTGACTGGCATAATCGAATCCTTTTTTATTACATTATACACTTCGTTTCTGTGATCAGTATTATCAAGATCAATCAAAAGGCGATTGTCACCCTCATTTAAGAAAACATATCTCGGCATATCCCATTTTATGCGAAACTGTTCAAATTGTTCTTTTATGACTTCCTTGTCTGAATTCTTTTTTGCGTTTTGTTTTATTCCCAAAATGTCTTTAGATATCGTCCAAGTTTCAGGCCTTAAGATTATTTTATTATAGACTATGCGAGGGCAGTATTCATAAGGGAGATTGAAAATCGCATATATCCCTTCGGCTATCCTTTTTCTGCGCATTGTCGATATTTCCGTCAAAAATCTAAGTGCATTGCTTGAATATGTAGGGTTTAACATACTCGTCATTGTAACAATCAATTTCTTATCAAGACTTCTTGATTTTATATAGAATTGATTGTTTGCTGGATCAACTCCAATGTATATATCACGAACACTTAGTACGCACTTCCCTTCACAAGGATTTGTGGCAAGAGCAATCTGATAATCATAATCGCTGTTATTTATTGAAACATTACTCACTCTTCCGGATGCGGGCAATTCAGCTATTTCAACAATAACATATTCATCATGTAGGTTTTTAATTTTCTCAAAACCTTCTTTTAGCATAAGTGTCTCTTCTTCTGTTAGCATATCGCTAAACCGACCAAATGTTTTCCCGAAGTTATCAGACATAGAAACAAAAGTAAACTTATGATCGGCTTCGGGATGTGGAAGTAAAAACAACTCGAAAGACTGAGAGCAATCCATCGGCTGATTCACTCCGTTCAAGAGTTCTTCTCCACATATATAATCAATGTCACTATCGGTTATGGCTATTGATCTTTTGTCTTCTCTCAACGCTAACATGATTTTTCGTTCCAACATAGCGTTTATACGTTGTTCTTTCTGACTTTTTTGCCGTTTGGGGACAATATGATTTACTTTATCTGCTTGAAAGTGCGCCGGCGCACCCAATCCCTTGTCCACATCTAACAACTCTAATAGACATACCTCGGCACTATGTCCATATCTCTCAATAAATAACTCCACATAACGAGCCATTTCGTCTGATGTCTTTTCAATAGGAGCTATCCTAATCATTGCGGAAACAAACTGCTCCAATTCTTTTTTCAATCCCAAATCAAGCATATTGCTTTGGGCATGTGTTTTCATATCAATCTGAAGATAGTTTTTACAATCGTGCAAGTCTTTTTGCAAACGTAGGGTTTCGTTGTAAATATCCATACCTTCACCGATGGGAACTGCGTTATAGTCAGCTATACTTTTCAGGATTGCTTTCAATTTTTGAATATATACATCGACTTCTTCAATATCCTTGATTCTGTCAAGAACATGCAAAAGGTATTCAAGCATATCGGAATTGATTAGCGGCGGCCTAAATTCCGATAAAAGATATTCGTTTTCTAATAATTGCGAAAGAAAGGTTTCAATCTTGTTCATTGGCGCATTTGGGTTTTGTCCTACGATCTCTTCTAAGATGTCTGAAAATGAATGGAATTTACTACACTTGCTTTCAATCGCTTTTACTTGACCTGTATAGCGAATGGAGGTAGATAGTTCGGGCATATCATCATTGCTTTCTTCCAATTGCAAAAAGGATTTATTTGGCTTTTCGATTCGGCTACCGTTTGCAAATGTAAAATCGTTAAATCTGACATTAAGATGGCTTCTGATAGTCCTATCGGCTTCCATTTTTTTAATTATCCCATATATCCATTCCATATCAGGACGCACTCTTTTTGCATTTCTCCGTGAATCCGAAATGGTAATATTAGATGCGTTGCCAAATTGGCCTACAGATATGCCTGAGAATAACCCAAATGGCGTAGGACGAGTGGATAGTCTGATAAAATATTTTGTAAGTGACGAACGTATCTGGTTTGATGACTTTGATTTAACTTCCAAGTCACTATTAATAGTTGCGTTAAGCAAATCATCGCTTGCGACGGCGAGTGCTTCCTTGAGTACCGGGTCTTCAAAAGCATTTTTCAAGCGCATACCTGAATCGGATGAGACATCATCAAACATCGCCAAATAGCCATCCACCGAAATGAGAGGGATGCGAGTCATAAAAAAGTCACATGCATTATATTTTATCATTATACCATTCCTTTCCGTCAGGGCTTTAGCTTTACAGGATATCTGTTCAATGCCAGTGCATTTTGGTAAAAAATGTCGCAAAAATTAATCGAAATAGCTTGAGCGATAGGGCTGCAGAAAACTAAACCCAAGCTCTTTTTTCGCTGATCATTGGTAGAGTTATATTACTATATACACCAATCAGCCCTTCAGTTTACCGGACAACACTATCTTGTGCAAAAGTGCATAGACCAACATCCTTCGACGCAAGATGCAGCACAAGACCCACAAGAAATGCACGTCCAATTCCCTTCAGGTGTAGTCCATTCGCTACAACCAAGTGAACAATGTCTATGAGTCACGCAATTTAAAGTATTGAAAGGTTCTATACCCACGTAACCACCACTTGTCTTTTGAACGTCTAAATCGAAATCATCAAAAAAGTTTGCCATACTTACAGTCCTCCATACAATCATATTTTTGTTTATCAATCTTCATCACCCTATCAAGAATGAATCTTGACTCCATATTTGCAAAAACGTTTTTACTCCTGCACAATACCAAATCCTCAAAAAAATGCAATAGCTTTTGCACGATCCGTCGTTTTTCATGTCTAATCCGTAAAAAATAGCCTGATTCTTGCCCTTGTTACTATTGACTCGGAACTTTGCGCCGCACAAAAACAACCGCCGTGTCCTTGAATTTCTCCTCGGACTCGGCGGCTATTTGTGATTATTTTTCCTTTTTCTTTATCAGCTCAGCGGTGATTTCCCTCCTGAATATAATTCTGACTCTATTATATAACTATAGCGTTGAAATGTTTCTGTATTGCAAAATCTACGAACCCTCATGTTTATTCGGCACTAAGAACGTCCCCACCGCCGAGGCCGCACTCAAAGTCATGAGCACCGACACATATTGCTGCCCTACCACCAAAAAAATAATTGAAACCGCCATTATAAGCCCCATGCACACAATACACTTCAAGCGCATTCGCCCCTTTGCATCTTCCTCCAATGGATTGTTCGGATGCTCCACCGGAGCCTTAACCCAAACAACTATAAAACTGACAGCATGGATAACAAATAACACAAACCACGGCATAAACTCCCATATCCCAAAACTCAACCACGACACTAGCGAAAATGCCGCAGCATGAAGTGTCATGCACAACCCATGCGTATTTGCGTGCCAACCACCGCCATTGGTGCGAAGCGGACGTGTACACAACATATAGATCACTGCATCTAACGGCCTTCCGTACAGAAATGCAAGTACCAGAATCAACGCAAAATTTATGACCGCTGATATTACAAGATCGAAGCCATAAATGTATATATCTCTCGCATCGTCTTCAATGATGTTGTTCCGATTAAGTTTATTGGTAAGCATTATTGCCGTCTTTTCGATCAAAACAATCACCACCTTCCCTTTTGTCTCTTATTGCAAGCCCACTAACTCACTATCAAACACCGTTTCCCCTAATGACGCATTAGCCCAAGCCTCTACAAACTCATCAAATCGAAGTGACCGGACAAAATCTGTGTAGCCATCTAATTCACTTATCACTGACTCATTCATAATCCCACTGCTCATGGCATTGCGTATCGGGTGAGAAAACACAATACTTCTCCCCTGCATAACAATAAATGCACGTGAACCATCATTGTATT
>WQWL01000100.1 GCA_009785345.1 Oscillospiraceae bacterium | reverse complement strand
TCCATCGCTTGTTCAAAAAGAGCAAGCGATTTTTTATATCAAAAAGTAAATGACTGACTCATACCGAGCAGTTAAATATATGAAAGTAGAGGAAAACAAAATGACAAATAAATCAGAACAAACATTCGAAGTCCCAAAACAATCAAGCATCATGGCAGAACTATTATCCACGCAAGAGCAGCGCGATGACGCAACTCGCGAAAAGGTAGTGCAAATACCATTATCCGAAATAGACCCATTTCCAAAGCACCCTTTCCAAGTCAAACACGATGAAGCCATGCAGAACATGGCGGAAAGTATAAGCACATTTGGAATTCAAACTCCAGCAATCGTCCGCAAGAAAGAAGATGGACGATACGAACTCATAAGCGGACACAGAAGAAAGAAGGCATCGGAAATTGTGGGTTTAAGCGAACTACCTTGTATAATCCGATCACTGAATGATCTCGACGCAGTTGTGGCTATGATTGATGCGAACCTGCAACGTGAAACCGTATTGCCAAGCGAGAAAGCTAAATCGTATAAAATGCGATTGAACGCCATGAAACGGACGGCTGGTAGACCAGCAAAAGCTAATGTGTCCCCAGTGGGGACTAATTTGCGCTCTGATGAAGAGCTCGCTCAATCCACAGGTGATAGCAGAAATCAGATTCACCGCTACATCAGACTTAACGAACTTATCCCACAAATATTAGATATGGTAGATAGCTCTGTCATCCGAGATAAGAGCAATCTGCAAATAGCAATGCGCCCCGCAGTTGAGCTATCCTATATCTCAGCAAAACATCAAAAAATATTACTCAATGAAATGATTGCAAACGACAGTACACCAACTCATGACCAAGCAATCAAAATGAGGAAGTTTGCTGATGACGGAAAACTCGATGAAAATGTAATCCAGTCTATAATGCAGGAAACAAAACCAAATCAAGTCGAGCAATTCAAAATACCGAGAGAGCGTCTTAGTAAATATTTTACGCCGGACACATCTATACAAAGTATTGAAGAAACAATAATCAAAGCATTAGATGCATACCGGCAGCGAGAGCGAAACCGTAATAGTGATGCACGATAAACATTTAATCATGTATTAATCATGCAGGTAAAATCAATGGTGCGATTATCAATCAAAACCACAATCGCACCATTGCGAAATCCAGCCACCGCAATTATTATTAACCCACTTGAGTGCGAGGATATGCGTGGGAAACAGATTAATCAAACTCTACATCAATCACAAAGTAAAAGCAGATATAACCTTCGCTAATTTTAGCAAACGATATCACTCCTCCATGCGGTACTCATGCGGAATTGGTTGATAATCTTCTGTTGCATATTTTTCGTATACTTCAGCTCTTGTTCTTTCAACAGTAAACAAGGAGTCTGCATTCTCGTTTTGATATGTTTGTGAGTCAGAAATCGTGTCTATAAGTATTCGTTCAAGATGCTCATATTCTGAATGTTCGCCCCAGCACGCCATAACAAACGCATTGCGCACATAGCCAGCACTTGCTGCAAATAACTCCTGATCAAAGAAAAAGCCGTAGTGCTCAACAAAAAATGTCATCAACATGACGACAGTGCGAGTGTTGCCATCTCGGAACGGATGTGCTTGCCACAAAGCCGGAAAGGTGCGTGAAAGAGTTTTTGCAAAATTTATTGCATCCAGATCAGCCCAATTAACCTTGTTAATTGTAGCCCACCCTTTATCTAAGTCGCTTTCAATATCTGCCACGTTAGCATACCATACGCTTTTACCAGCTAAAAGGCTTTCTCTCTTCATTACATTTATTATACGAAAAGCTCCTGCCCAGTCATAAATATCTCTGAATAGAGCTTTGTGTATCATCTTAATACCGGAAGAAGAAAAACTAGAGAACCCTTTTTCATAAAGCAGCATCATATTAGCACTGGAAATTTCTGCTTCAGCTACTTCCAGTGCTTTTTGGTCACGAATATGTAGCAGGTTTCGTAATGTAGTAGAGTCCTCATATAAATATGAATCGTCTATGACCTTATTCATGAGATGCCCGCCTGTGCTTTTCTAACAATGCTTTTCTCATTGCCTTTCCGGTTATTTCACCACGAGCCCATTGTGCAGAAAGACGGTGTGCAGATTCAGTAACCGGAACACCTTCAACTTTATTTACAGCATTGGCTATCCTAATTGCTCTCAATCTACGAGGATAAGTTTTTTTACTCACAAAAACCAACACCTTTCTGCGATTCACCGCAAACAACTTTTGCACTTTAATATACGTTGAGAATAATTGCATCATTGCTTATTGGTTTGCCTAATATAGGCTATTATACCAAGATGTAAACTGAAATTCCACCACAATTATTCATAAATTTTTGTAGTGTCATCTTTATCGTTCACAGATTCCAATCGTTTATGGGTGGTACTTACACATCAAACGTCTTCGCCATTTTTTTAATTTTTATTGCAGTTTCCATGAACCAATCAAATGCAATAACCCATTTGTCCGCACCATCTTTGATGCTACCATCTTTTGACGTCAAAATTCGACAATCCTTCTTGCCCTCACGCCACTCTACACTCATATCCAAGAAACTTGAGATTGCATCCTTTTGTGATGCGAACTTCGCAAAAAGTTCTTTGTTGCCAGAAATATAAAGTTCGGCGCCTAGCCGATTCTTTTGGGTGTTTACTGTAAGCGAGATCCGATAATCAGAGTTGCCCACACTCATATCATACCAGTGTTGTGCCTGCGGTTTGCGCTGACTGAAATGAGAAGTAAACGTGGGATTGCTAAAGGCATAGTCGTTAAATGCTTGCCAAAACTCAAGTTGAAGTTTCTTTGTTTCAGTAAGTCCTCCAACAGCCTTCATCGCTTTTGCCCAGTTATTGGGTTGCTCAACAATATGAAACTTTGGTGCAGGCAGTGAATCCCCAATGCGCCACAATTGAATTTCAATTAGAAAAAACCCAACGTTTTCATCCGTTCTTTGATTTAACCATTCTACCGCTTGTCTGTGTTCATCCCTTGCACGTTGCACAATCCATATTATGACATCAGCACTTTTTCCAGCGGCATATGTAATGGATTTACCAAGATGGTCATGGTCTGTTGCCGACAATTGGTTTTCAATAATAATTTTTCGACCCGTACCTTCTTCTATAGCAAGCATGTCGGCACTAAAACTCCCAACACTTGACTCTCGTTCTTGTAAGGCAATATCTATTCCCACAGCATCGCTTAACTCTTTCAAATTTTCTTCTTCGGAAAGCCATCTGGTAAAGTCATGTACCTCGTGTTTCCAAACTTCACGCAAGTCAGTAATCGCTGTCATTTTGTCTAATGTTGGCATGGCAGTACCTCCGGTTAGTTTTTATTGAGCAAACATTACAAGTTATATCATAATTTTAATCATTGTGCTTATAGCCAAATTTATACTTTGCACGAAATCTATTAAGTCATTCTTTGTATTTCAAACACTTAATGTATTCTTGTAACTCCTCTGGATCTGCAAAGCCCTTCAATGTATCGTTGCGAAAGAAAACTTCAACGAGATCTCTTGCGTTATATAAAACATCCTTACAATCTTCGATAGAACATTCTGTTAATGAACCATGTGCTAACCTTGACCGAACTTTGTAAAGCTTTTTTATGAGCTTTTCAGTTTCAATCCTTTTTTCGCATGTATCATCCAAAAGAAAGGCACAATACTCAGCGATTTGAGCTGAAATTGACTGATTTACTAAACCTCCTGCATTCATTTGAATGAGTGCTTCGATTGCCATCATACTCTGCAAGAAACCCATCGGTGTTCCTAAATCATATACAGATCTTCCGAGTAGTTGAATTGCAGCAAACAATCTCTTTTCCATCTTACTATGATTTCGTGCACAATATCTTTCGACTATGCCTATTGGAGAAAAATCATATTTTATAGATCGATTTTGAAACTCACTAAACTCAAGAGTAATGACCTTTCCCAAAAGCTCATTACCAAAATGGACTGATTCAGTTTCCTTGCTTGCCGCAATCCAGGTATCTACTTCATCCTTCCTATAATTCAAGATGCCTATATCAAAGTAGCTAAGATTCCAGTAGGACACAAAGAATCTGAAGACATTTTGAATTACATCAAAATTTATATAAGCTAATTCCTGTGCTTTTTTGCTATCTCTTGCTTGAACAATAACCGAAACTATAGTGTCATGCGCTTTTACTTCCGTCAGGAGTAAGTCGTTTACAGTATTACTGTAAGCAGGTGCGAGAACATCATCAATATGTTTACGAAATGAGTCATAATTATACAGTCGATAATCCCCTATTTCATAGGGATCATCTCTATCCACAGTTAATCCATAAATTTTGTGAAATATTTCCCATTCGATTACGGGTTTTTCTTTTATAACATTAGTAATTATATTGAAGTTGCTTTTGCAACATATCTCTTCACTCTTTTTTGCGTTATACATCAATTCAAGCAAAGTGCTGTACACACCTTCATTTGAAACAGTGCGGTCAATTTCTGAATCGCTTTTAATCAAATCTATTACTATGTTTTTAAGTTGGTCATTATAATAAGAAAACCATGCATCATCATCCCGTTTGTAATAAACGCTTTTGCTTTCGTCTGTACTGTCAAAACTTTCGCATATTATTGCACTCGTTTCAAGGAAAGTATTAATTTTTCCAATTATATCCAATTTCATATCATCCTCTCTCTGTTTATTTGGAAGTTGTCAAAAGAGCCAATGCACCGCCAATGCCGCTGATATGTCGATATTAAGTATCAGTGGCATTGGTGGTTATCTTATCAACCTTAACTATATTTGGCTCCGAGTTTGGATATTCATTATCACGATTTCTAGTTGGAATCTTAATCTCGCCCAATCTATATTCATCGCAAATACGATTATGATAAAATTTGCACCAACTGTATTTTTGTGCGACATTTGCCATTGTGATTTCAGACAAATTCTTTTCAATTTTCTCTTTATGGATTTGCAATAACTCTTCAAAGGATGGCTTGCTTTCAGATTTTCCTTCATATTCAATATGCCACTTCCAGTAAGCGAGATAGTTGATAAATATATTTTCGTCAAATCCGTCATTAGCAAAGAAAATCTGAAAGAACTCGCTATGTCTGAATGTTTGATAGTTCGTTATATGCGGTATGTTTTTAGCTATTGGATTTATATGTTTGTATTGCTCGGTTACATCAGTAACAATTATGTTGCACTTCATTCCATTTACAAACGAATCACTAACTATAATGCGCGGAAAGATGGCCACTTTGCGTTCCAAGTCATATGCTTCAATCAAGCCATTACCATATATGAGGTTGTCGTTAGCAAGCAGTTTGCCATATGACAACGCTCCACGCATAGATACATCAAGAAGAACACTATTTGCCTGCATATGAGCAACAGCAATAAGTAAACTCATCCAACTGGCTTTAGTGTATATGAAAATGTTGTCAGAAAATGTTTTCATGTTAATGTCAAAGCGCCTGTCCTCACCAGAAGGGTTGTGCAAACTGCCAGGCAAGTTTAAGGTCATGATTATATCTTTTGCTACCTCAAAAAATTCGTTCAATGATCTGACGAGTTGTTCTTGTTCATCGTCTGATAGCTTTTTTATTTTCTCTCTATAACCGAGAATATCAATAAACGCGACAAAATAGTTTTCTGTAGCAAAATTCTTCTGTTCCATATAATATCCTTCCTCGATTAAATTTGAGCTACCAACACCTCATACATCTCCATCAAAGCCGCAACACAATCTGCTTCGCTGAAGTCCTTGACAGAAAACCACACAACTTCATTACAGCACGGTCAAGCTCGCAATGAGCGTTCAGTAAAGATATATGTAACCACCAACCCATTAACAAATCCCTAATACGCTCCGAATAAACGGTGTTTTACCCTCAATGTAGGCATCAATATCGCTTCCATGCTTCTTAGCAAGTGACATTTTCAACTCGCCGTATTCGTTTGCCATCTGCGGATTGGCGCAAAGGGTATTTTTGAATTGTAAATGCCGTTCAAATTCTGTGCTGTCAGAGGGACAGACATACATATGATATTGCATGAAATCATCGGGTAAAGTGGGTTTGAATGCTTCACGCCCTGTTATTCCATAATCACCCTCATGCTGAAAACCCAACTCTCCAAGCCGCTCTTTTAATTGCGGAAACATATCCATTGATTCTATTTCAATATCGAAATCTATAATCGGTTTGGCTGAAAGTCCTGGAACACTCGTACTTCCGACATGGTGTATCTCAACAATCAAATCGCTAATGTGTGGACGTAAAAATGTGCGTATTCTTTCAAATTCGATTTCCCAAGCAGGGTTATAGGGCTCTATGATTATCGGATTCGTCCATTTGCCACGCCGATAGATGGATGTATAGATCAACTTGCCATCAATGTGTTCCGACTTCATTAAATCAATTCGTGATACTGTTTCACCAAATGGATCGATCTGCCGGGGTTGTGCATTAGTAAATACTTCACGCCCAAGTGTAATGTGTGGGTTGAATTCTCGCTTTTCAACCGCAAGACCATTTTCTTTCAGTCCGGTAACTAATGTGTGGTGCAACTCAAACAAAGTCTTGTTTTCACAAACACCCACCCACCATATATCACCGCTGTTTCGTTTGAAACGCCCTATGTGGTTAATCTGTATGTCGAATGGATCAAATACCGCAGTATCCATTGCTGCTTTCGCGGCAGCGGTCTGTTTTGCGTCGCACTCTCCGAGAAAAGCAAGAGTCAAATGAAAATTTTCGGGTAAACAGTATCTGCCACGACTTGATGCTGTTCGGAGTTCATCGGACAGAATTTGTAACCTTTCTTTGGTTTCTTGATTAAAATTTATAGCAATAAACAACCTCATAATCATACTTCCTTAGCACTTTGACTGTGTTAGTAATAATACTTACCATCTTTAATCGCCATCTGCACATCTTCATCGTATACGGTTTTTGCTATGATTTTTTGCTTTTCGCTCTCATCTCATCAAGACTATCTCTAGAACGCTTCGCCTCAACTTCAGGATAAGTATATCGCCAGTTATCATATTCTTCTTTAGTAATCTCACCATCAGCAAGTTTTTCAGCTTCATGTTGCCACTTGTTAATCATATCGTACATTGTGGAATAATTAGAACTACTCCTATCCAAAGTTAAACAAAGAGTTCCGTCTACTTTGTCGGCTTTCAGGCTATAAATCTTCGCTTGCAAAAGTGTGTACATCAATCCTTAATAACCCATTCACCAGTCTTCTTGGAACCCTGCCGCTCAATAATATTTCGTTGAGCAAGCTCTGACACAATACGTTCGGTTGTTCTCAGTGACACTTTAACCTTTTCAGAGATTTGTTTTATTGTAATTGAAGGCTCGTATCGTATGCAGTTTAGCACTTTTAACTCGTTTTCTGAGAGAGATTTTAAACCGCCATTTAAACCGCCATTTAAACCGCCACTCTTTTCAAACTCAGAGTGTTGATAGATTGTCGTCACAAAAGACAATCTTTCGTCATCAGTCTCAAATAGTGGCGATGGCGATCCATTATGCCCAAGCGCGCTGATTATTTTGCCAAATCCTGTATTGCGTCCCTCTGTAAGACGCAGTTCTTTTAGAAAATCGCCGATTCTGCGATTTCGATACCGCCTGTTATACACCTTGTACTCTTTTAGCCCCTCAATAGTTACCGACCTATCGGCACCGGGATGACTTACTATTTGTATACGGTCAGGCAATACGCGTACTTCTATAGGTTCTCGCTCGTCATACCCTTTGTGATAGACTGCATTCGCAAGAGCTTCTTCAATTGCCGCTTCCGGATAATTATAAAATCTTCTGGCTTCAGGCACGTTTGGAAGTTTTACAATTTCTTCTTGTATTATACGATTTTTTATGTATAGCATTGCCTCTCGCAATTGAATATGCAAAGGACCGGTAAAGGTTTTCTCAACAATTCTGTCCCCACCTAAATCTTCAGGGAACTCAACGACATCGATTTGAGCGTATGGAAAAAATTTATCAGGCTCAAAACTAAAGAACATCAATCCAACATTTTTTGGTTTTGTGTATTCAGGTAGCGAACCTATAATCCTCATATTCATGCACAAATCAACAAAATCCATGCTCTTTGATTCTTCGTATAGCGAGCTACCAATTTCTTTCAAATAGCTCTGAATTAAAGTTATGTTTAAGTCAGTTATTTCTGCAAAATGATTAACTCTGTCGTCAAACGGCACATTATTTGATAGTGAAAATAAATCTCGTAATTCATCTTCTGATGGTTTTACAGTATTTGACATCTTCCGTATCCAATAGACACGCTCTTTGTCATCTTTTGCCATTGTTTTTGGAGATGAATACGGTCTGGAGTTTCCTCCGGGTGCCCATATTACGATAAACTTTTTTTCTTGATAATCTGCCACTTCAACAACCGGAAGGTAACTTGGTTGTATTCGCTTGCACTTATTCAAAATTTCTTTTTGTATTTTATCAAGTTTAGAAGTTGGAAGTCCTTGTGGAGGGAAATTGGGTCGTCCATCTTCTGCATTTACGCCCAAGACAATGTATCCGCCGCCCCAATTATCGATATCGTTTGCAAATGCGCATATTGTTTTTAACGCAGCTTCAGCGTCCCAGCTCTCTTTAAATTCAATGCGAGCCCACTCAACAACCAATCCTGATAGTAATGTTTTTATATTGGTAGGTATTCCCATGTTAGTCCGCCTTTCGCAGAAACCAATTATTTACAATTGAAACTAATGTTTACTACTTCTGGACCTATGCAAAATATTGGCCCACGCCCTCAAATCTCATTGTACTGTGCAGTACGGAACAATACAAGTTACAATTACATAATATTCTCAGTATTTATCGCAACTTTTTACTTTTCGCCCTCATGGCATCAAGACTATCCCTAGATTATTCATTCTCTAAGGGGTAAAGTTAGGGGTCAAAACGCAAATTCCATCAAATCTACAAAAAACCAAAAAGCCCGCAGTCATTGCAACCACAGGCTTTTTGTTGGCACGCCGGAGAGAATTCGAATCCCTGACCTTCTGGTCCGTAGCCAGACGCTCTATCCAGCTGAGCTACCGGCGCTCATTTTGCGACTCTCATCTGTAACTTGTACCCGTCGCAAGACACGATACAAATATTAGCACACTCACTCGATAATTGCAAGAAAAATTTACCTATTCTGACAAATTTTCATATAGTATTCTTCATAATTACATGATACAATTTACAATGATGATAATCAAATAATATTATATATTGGTCATACGAAAGGATATACATGTTTCATAAAGACTATCTGATTAGACAAATTGAATTGATGACTGAATCTATAGGTTGTTTAGTATTTAATAAAGAAGCAAGTGAAAAAAATGAAATTCATAGTGAAATAAGTCAAGCTGAATCTGATTTGCTTCATGTTTTGCTCTGTGATCTAATCGCTAAGGAGCGTGTCAATGAAGCAGAAAACTTGCTTTTTGATTCCCTTGATCCTGATAATCAAAACCACTTAGTAATTGCAATCGACTTTTACAGACGTCTGAATGATATGACTGACGAAGAATTGGATAATGCCGATTTTTCCAGAGAAGAAGTCGAAAATGGTTTAGCTGAGGTCAAATCGATTTTTGATCTTGAAGTTTTAAGAGCAACATAAAAGCAAGTTGAACAAACACTTATTAAATATTGTGGTCATCAACTGTACGATTTATTCGTACAATTGATGACCATACGTCTTTTACACAAAATCTGTCTATGTAATAAACAAACTCACTTGAAGATTCCAAAGCATGTGCAAGACTATCGGAACAAATATATTTCTGGTTTTAATAAACGAATACGCAAATAGCACACTAAGTATAGGAACTGCAACAATCCCTGACAAAAACTCAGAAGGTGTAAATCCTCGATAAATCCAAATGGGAAAATGTATAAGTAGGAATAGGACCGCGTCCAACGCAATCGCATATGGCATCTTCATCTTTTTTAGAAATGCATTTAGTAAAAAACCTCTAAAAACAAGTTCTTCCGTTATGCCAACAAAAGCTACAGTGCCTACCATCCGTATCGGTTCAAAATCAGGATTAATCGCAAACCCTCCAAAAACACCTGCTCTTAAAAGTGGTGAAAAAATCAAAAGCAAGAGATATGCATCTTTGAACCATATTTTCTTGTTCGTAAACATTTCCCTTAAGCCAATCCACATATCAGCATGGTAATGCCTAATCAGCAAAATAGCAGGTACTGTCCATACCAAAAGCTTAATTATTTCACCAATTATTTCTGATGCAACATTACTCAATGGAGTTAAAAACACAGGCTGTATCACCAGCTCTCTCACACTCCATATAGCGAAAAAGATAATAAGGTATATAGCTATTTTCTTATAAGTCAAATTCCTTTGTATTATATCGGGTGTTGTATCTGCCATGTTTTCCCATCCTCCATCTACTCAAAATAAAACAGTTCTTCAAACTTCTTATCCAATGCGATGCAGAGGATGAGTGCCAGCTTTGCCGTAGGACAAAATTGTCCTGTTTCTATAGAGCTGATGGTATTTCTGGATACACCAACCAACTCAGCCAATGCTGTTTGTGACAGGTCTTTTTCAGCACGTACTACTTTCAACTTGTTTTTTAATATAAGTTCATCTCTCATGGTCTACCACCACCTAATTGCTTTAGTAAGTTCATGTATATGATGCCACTCTAGTGCGAAATCCACGAATGCAAATATCGAAAAAGCCACTCCAACAATGCATGCTATAAAGCTTATCATGTGATATGCCTTTTTAGTAAAACGATATTTTGTAAACTCATATCCTGCATTAAATGCGGCATAAACAGCAAGCACAGCCCATGCAGCACTCATTTGGTGCATAATGAT
>WQWL01000099.1 GCA_009785345.1 Oscillospiraceae bacterium | reverse complement strand
CTCATGTTGTCAAGCAAGTACATTTGTTGGAATACGAAACCAC
Organism: Oscillospiraceae bacterium; assembly: GCA_009785345.1. Lineage (GTDB taxonomy): Bacteria > Bacillota > Clostridia > Oscillospirales > Oscillospiraceae > WRMH01. The sequence continues at coordinate 10,942 of WQWL01000099.1, read as the reverse complement.
AATTATCTCGGCGGAAAATGGCAAGCTTGTCATTGCTGTAGCGACTAATATCTTGTCCCGCAAAGGTTACTTGCCCAAGTGTAGGCTTATCCATACCTGCCAGCGCATACAATAAAGTAGATTTACCCGCTCCGGAAGAGCCCATGATAACGGTAAAGTCACCTTCGTAAAATTCCATGTCCAAGTTTTTTAACACATGCTGCTGTATGCCGCCTGTGGAAAATGTTTTACAGAGTTTATTTGTCGCTAAAATTACCTTTTGCATTATTTTATGTTCTCCTGTTAATATAAATATAGGGTTACAAACCTGTTTGATTCGTAGCCCTATTATAAAACAACAATTCTTAGCCAGTCTTTATCTAATCCTTAATTGTTTCTTAATTGTTCTTCAATTGCCGACAGCACTATTTATCAAGCAAGCTTTATGAAAACCTTCACAGCAAACCCGTCGTCGTAATTGTTGCATACGATATCTCCTTGCATTTGCTTCATAAAGTAGCGGGATATATATAGCCCTAAACCTTGTCCGCTTACTTTCTCCCTATTGCCACCGCGATAAAACTTGTCAAATAGGTGCGGTAGTTCATCACTTGATACGCCTGCGCCAAAGTCTTTGACCTTAATCACAAGATATTGCTCCTCAAAAGCGGCACTGACTACAATGTCAGTGTCTGCGTATTTATACGAGTTGCTGATGATATTGTCAAAAACTTGTTGCAATCGTAGCAAATCGGCAATCACCAAGCATGACGGAATCTGCGAAATAGCTGTGCGTCCCTCGTAATCCGCAGTTTTAATAAGTTCGGCAATCTTTGCACTGTCTTCTTCAATCGGTGTAACATGCAAAACTTGCAACTCTTCCAAAGTCGCATCGAACATATTTGTAATCAATGCATTAACTTGCTCTGCTTTTGCAGTTATTGTGCCAAGTTGTGCTTGTTGCTTTTCATCATTATTTTTCACAAGCATAAGCTCCGTTACTGCCTTTATGGAGGCAATTGGTGTTTTGATATCATGACTTAGGGCTGCCACAAGCTCTTTTTTGCTTTGATTAGCCTTGTGTATTTCTTCGCGCATTATGTCAAAACTTTCGGAAAATGCACCAAACCGATTATGCTTGTCCATTTCTAACGGTGTATCTAACTGACCTTCCGCAACACTACGAGCAAAGCCTTGTAGTTTTCGAAATGGTGAAAGTATCGTTAGTTCGCAATATAAAAATAAAGCAATGCCACCTATAGTAAACACAGCGATAAAAATATAAATAATTAGTTGCAATCGTTGATCGCGGTTTTCACGCTGATAATCCATTTCCTGAAACGCATAGGTCAATTGGTCGGTTAAAAAGAGACTTACCTCTGCCACATCATAGTAAGGCATGGCAGCAACAGCCATCGCTGTGTCATTGATTATAACAGCATTGGGTTGTGTAGCAGTTTCCCGAAATGTAATGGTTGCAAAAACTCCGCTAATAGCGGCAAAAATGACAATTGCAAGAATAAATTTCTTCACTAAATGACCACGTCTTTCTTAAGGTTTATACATTTTAGTAGGGTGTTTCAAACACATACCCTGTACCCCACACGGTTTTTATGTACTTTGGCTCTTTTGGGTCTGTTTCAATTTTTTCACGTAAATAACGAACATGAACATTAAGCGTGTTGTCAGTGACAAAAGATTCTTCCCACACCTTGCGGAACAGTTCGTCTTTTGGCACTACACGGTTTTTGTTCTTCACAAGATATGCCAGCAATTTATATTCCATGGCTTTTAGTTCTAATTTTTTACCATGCACAAACGCTACATCGGTTGCAAAATCTATACTGAAATCGCCATATGTGTAAATATCCGATTCCTGTTCGGCATTTGCATATCGCTTCAAAACGGTTTTCACTTTAGCAAGTAAGACCGCCAAAGAATAGGGTTTCGAAACATAATCATCCCCGCCAATGTTCAGCGCCAACAACATATCATCGTCGCTAGTACGTGCGCTTATGAATAAAATAGGAACATTTGTGGTTTCTCTAAGACGCTTGCATAATTCAAAGCCAGACTCATCACCCAGATTTATATCCAGCAGAATTAGTTTCGCTTCATTTTCATCAAAAAAGCGCAAACAATCTTGTGTATTTTCCACCCAAGCTGTACGAACATCAAACATATTAAAGTACTCACATGTACTCTCCGACAAAGCAACTTCGTCATCAACTATTAGGCAATCGTATTTCACAAAAAACCTCCATATATGGCGTTGCCTATACTATACTAGCAAGAGGACTAAACATCAAGTGTGATGTCCAGCCCTCTGAGCTATAGTGTCTTACACGCCTAAACTTTTTTCTTGTTGAATACTATAACAGCCCCAACCAGCAGCACTATAATCGAGGCTATCCCGATTAAAATTGCAGGAAGCAAGTCTGACGCAGTTCCTGCTCCAGCAATCAGAGATAGCGCACCGCCGGAAAGACTAACGGGATTATAACGCTCGAAACCCGGAATCATGTTTGCAAAAACTAGTGCAAAAAACACACCAAGTCCTATGCCTAAACTTCCACCGAAGCTACTAAACAATGTGCCACCGAAAATCAAAAGTGAAATCATAAACAGCCCAAACAACCATGGTGCAACAAAGACGAGAGCAAAGTATGAAATCGGCTCAGTTTCAAAATAAAATGCCGTATATATATAGCATACACCAATAGATAGTACAATGGCAACCGTCCAGAGTAAGCCTGAGCTAATGAACTTTGACAAAATCACTGTATGACGTCGCATCCCTTTGGTAAGTAGATTCACCAATGTGCCTCGACTAAACTCGTTTGCCATAATTCCGGCAAATAGTATCACAAGAGCAAGTGAGCCCATTTGTGAAAAGTTTGAAAAAAACTGTGTCCATGCGTCCACTGCTGTTGGATCCGGCATGGTAATTGTAATACCTGAGCCTTCTACAGCAACCATCTCTAAGAGCATGGGTGTTGCAACAGCAAGAAGTGGTCCCATCACACCAAATAGCAAGAAAACTGCCAGAAGAATATAAACTCGAAATGTTGCAATGCTCTCACGCAACTCTTTTTTTGTAAATGCTAAAAACTGGTTCATAATTAATGATCATTCCTTTCAAAAAATATTGGCACAAAACGATCATGAAAAGGAATGGTCATTTTGTGCATCAACTCGCGGTTCCCCGCAGGGGGAGCGAGTGGCACATCCATAGGTAATAGTATGAACTTGTTCATACTATTGCCTCCAAATATATATCTTCAATAGAAGTCGCTGGAGTTTCATAACCCGTTGGTGCAAAGCCACGTTCTGTGAGCACCTGCATTACCTCGTCAGAATCAACTTCATTTGCGAAGTCGAAAGTTATGGTTTTGGAATTATGGGGAACGTTCAAATCACTCATATCGTTTTCCAAAACAATTTTACCATCACTGATTACTGCAATTCTGTCGCAAATCCGCTCCACATCAGAAAGAATATGCGTTGAGAAAACAACTGTGGTTTTACCTTTGATTTGATGTAGTATATCCAAAATGTCTTTGCGTCCCATTGGGTCGAGAGCGGAAGTAGGCTCATCACAAATCAGCAGTTTAGGTTCACTCAACAAGGCTTGCGCCATACCGAGCCTTTGTTTCATCCCTCGCGAGAAACCGCCGATCTTTCTGTTTGCATCAGAAAGACCAACCAGAGCAAGCAGCCTTTCAGAGCGCTCTTTTATAGTAGGATTGCCGAGTCCTTTAATTTCGCCGCAAAGTTTCAGATATTCTTTTGGACGCATGTAGTTGTAAAACTCCGGCACATCGGGCAAGTAGCCTATAAGACGATTTGTTTTCGTTGCTCCAAAGTGAACTCGTTCACCGCAAACCTCGATTTCACCACTGTCTGCAGCAAGCAAGCCGAGCACAATCTTCATCGTAGTAGTTTTTCCTGCCCCGTTTGCGCCAATGAATCCAAAGACACAGTTCTCGGGAACAGAAAATGAAATGCTATCCAATACTTTCCGTCCACCGAAACTTTTGGTAAGATTCTTAATTGTAAGAATACTCATCTATTCATCTCCTCTTCCAAGTGTAAAATATAAAATCGGACCGATAATGCTGATGAAACTCACAATTATCCAAAGAACGCGATTTCCTCGGCGAAAGTTCTTTTGTCGTATAGCAGAGACGAGCGAAGCTACGGTCAGTCCGACCTGCAGTAAGACTAGGGGGATTAGAAAGGGCAAAAAGTCGAGAATTATTTGTTCAAGTTCATACATTTTATTTTCCTCCAAATATTATTTTTGATAGTGATGTGAATATGACGGAGATGAAACGAATTTGCTCAATTTATAATACCATAATACTATTGTAAAACAGAAAACCTTAACTAGTCTTTATTCAATCCTTAATTGTTTCTTAATTTTTGATCGGTTACTTGGGATGTGGTGCACCTGTTGTTGGTGGTGGTGTGAATATGACAGCGAGGGAGCGAGTTTTTCTTTCCGGCGTGACTTTTTGCTTTGCGTATGGCTCAACCTGTTTCCAGATGTTGGCTGCCAACTCCTTTAGTTCATCGGTAGTGGCGTTAAACGAAAGTACACGAAATCCGGAACCATCGTTTAAGATGTCAATGTCATCTCGAGCACAGTACGCGCTATACTCATCAAGCAAACCAATAGTGAACTGCTGGAACAACCCTAAGTATGTTTCACCGTCGTTTTCTTCTATCATTTTGTTGACATCAGCGTCAAAGTCAATCCCCAATGCATAGACTTTTTCTATAACATTTCGCACTCGTCGTTCTTCCACGACCTTTAAAACACCATCAGCGACCATCTTTTTCAAATAACGATAGAGTGTAGCCTGTGGAATATTTTCGTTTTTCTCGGCTAGTGCTTTTGCAGTTGTTTGACCTTCGCTTAAAACTTGGCGTACCAATTTGTTCTTAGCTGGGTTAGTTAGGTACTTAATTAGTTTTTTATTCATTTTAATTTAATCCAATCCGCTATATCGGCTATCACTTCTTCGTCCACGTGTTGTTCTGTTTTGAACTCTTTTAGAGCTTTGTCAATTGTACCGTATAGAGAAGGCATGAAAGCATGGTTTAAGCCTTTGTATAATTTGAAGGTCGCATTTGGATTATTTACAAGAATTTTCTTGTACTTCTCAAAGTCTTTCTCTAATGACACTTGGACATCTTTTTCCGGGTGCATTACTAAAATTGGCTTTGTAGAGTCAGCCAGATACTCTGCAACAGTTTTTTTGCCCATGTCTTTTAGGTAATATATGGAAGTGTTTCCGAGAAATGGAATGGCTTTCGCTTCTTCGTCTGTCTTGGAGTAGATGTCATCCAATTTGGCATGAATCTTTTTGATTTGCTTTTGTCCAATCCACTTAACAAGACCTTTCAGTGTTGCAATCTGATCATTTCCTTGGTCTATGATGATTTCTTCCAATCTTCTGGGCGAACCAGCCAGCAGAATCAACCCGGCGAAGTTGCCACCCTCAACATCAATGCGTGGAGCCAAGCATCCGCCCAAGCTGTGTCCAACAATATATATCTTGTTTGGGTCGATTCGAGCATCATGTCTGAGTAAGTTTGCGGCGAATACAGCATCTTCAATTACTTCCTCTTTTACAGTTATGGTGTTACCCAAAGCTTTTACCATTTGCTTACCGTATGTCCATGATCGTTTATTATAGCGGATAGAAGCAACGCCGAGCTTTGCCAGCCCCTCTGCGATGTCATAAAAAGGGCGGATTTTGTAAATCTTTTCGTCCATATCATGTGCACCTGAGCCATGTACCAACACGACTGCCGGGTAAGGTGCTGTGCCTGTGTCCGGAATGGTGAGCATGCCATCTAAGGGGTATTTGTTGCCGATTACAATTTTTTCTCTAGTCATGATAGTTCACCTCAACTTTTATTTTTGATATGATTATATTATCATAATGATAATATAAAGTCAAGAGTAATTTTCCGAAAAGATATCTACTATTCTATTAGTGTTTAGTATTAGTATTGGTATAAAATAAATAGCCCATGAAACAGGGGGGTAGAGTCCCTGTTCATGAGCAGAGCTGTTCAAAACCTTAAAACAAGAGAACATTATTCTCGTGCCGAGCACGACATTAAATCAAGCGTTTCAACGAAGCGGGAGATTTTACTCACCGCTTGTTGAGGAAAGTTGTACCCACCGCCTTCGCAGAGCTTAGAGGCGGGGGAAATCTTAGCGTAGTTATAATAATACCGGATAGAATGCTGGTTTGATAGACTTGCGGGGTTGCTTTTGCATTTATCTTTTCTTAAATAATAATCTTGCAATGAAAATCACAAGACATGCGCCTGCAATAGAAATTAAAATATTGACGAGATCGAAGCTAAAACCTCCGCTCAGGTCTCCGAAACCCAGAAAAGATGCTACAAACCCGCCAACAAATGAACCTACAATACCAAGTATAATGTTCACGAGTAGTGTGTTTTTGCTTCCCATTATTAAGCCGGCAACCCAACCTACTATTGCACCGAAAAGCGCCCAAAGTAATATTGTTATTAGCATAAATTATCCCCCATTTTTTTATTATACCGACACATTATATTTTAACTTGGTGGTTTTTGCAACTTATTTACCACTTATCAGTAACACAAAATAAATTTTGTGTTGACAAGATAAGAATTGCACGCTATACTACATCACATAACTAATGTAGTATAGCGTGGTGATGATTAAGTGAAAATTAATTTTGACAGTTTGACACCTGTATACATCCAAATTGCGGAAGCTATTGAGGACGATATAATCAGTGGAAAACTCGCTGAAGGCTGTGCGGCGTATTCGCAACTTATTATTGCGAGGGAGCTCAGGGTCAACCCCGCAACAGCTGCAAAAGGGATAAATGTACTTGTGTCAAAAGGCATACTGGAAAAACAGCGGGGCACATCTATGATTGTAGCTTTTGGCGCATTGGAGCGACTACTCCACGAGCGCAGGGAAAGCGGCTTTGGCGAACTAATCTCAAATCTTGTATTAGAAGCAATAAAAATTGATTTGCCAGAAATCGAAGTTCTTAACCTAATCAAGAATTACTATAGAAGTTTGGAGGAACATACCAATGAATGAAGTCATTAAGACGACAAATCTAAGTAAACAGTTTGGTAAAAAACATGCACTCGCAGATATGTCGATAACTATATCTGAAAACAGCATTACCGGGCTTATCGGCAGAAACGGCTCGGGTAAAACAACGCTCTTGAAAATACTGGCGGGAAACCTTGATATAACGAGCGGTGACGCTTTTGTTTTCGGTGAAAAACCGATGGACAACATTTCTGTGCTTAATAATTTGGTTTACACCTACCACAATGTACCGTATGAGCAAAACATGAGGCTACAAACGATCCTGTCCTCATACAATTTAATGTTTAATAACTTTGATTTGGAATTTGCAGAAAAGTTGATGCACTATTTTGAGTTAGACGGAAAAATGAAGTACAAGAGCCTGTCGCAGGGCATGGCAAGCATATTCAATTTTTTGTGTGCACTTTCATGCCGGGCTAAACTCACTATGCTTGATGAGCCTGTGTTGGGTATGGATGTAACCGTCCGAAAATCTGCATATGAAATTTTACTAAGAGATTTTACTGAACATCCCAGAACTTTTGTTATTTCAAGTCATCTGCTATCAGAGCTTGAAGGGTTACTTTCTGATATTTTACTCATAGAGCAAGGACAGGCTGTCTTAAATGAGCATATTGACGATGTGCGCCAAAGTGCCTATCGCATCGACGGCACAAAGTCAGCAATTGATGAATATATATCGGATAAAAATATTATTACACAGAAAACAAGCGAACTTAACTGTTTCGCTGTAATTTATGAGCCTTATACAAGAGAAGTGACCCTATCGGCGCAGAATCTGGGACTGACAGTTTCACAGGTACGACCTGAAGATTTATGCGTTTTCCTGACACAGCAAAACAAGGAGGATGAACTGGAATGTTTATGGTAAAAGATGAGTATATAAATACAAAAAAATTAATACATGCTAGATTTTTAGCCCAAAAACTGCATTTGAAGTGGGTTTATCTAGTGTATACACTTATCGCTATTGGAACTATTGGCAGCACAGTTGTTTGGATGCTGACATCTGGGCAAGGTTTGCATCACCGTATTTCTTCCGATTTATCCGTAACTGTCTTTTTGGGCATTTTTATTGGATATGTAGTTATTATGTTCGTATATAAAAGCGACAACAATAAATTTGCTGTCTATCCTCAAACAAATAACAGCCGCTTTTTATCATCACTTATTTCTAATCATTTAGGCATTATTTTTGTGGCGACTTTCTTATTGGTGTTATATTTTATGCACTTTGGCACTGCAAGGCTGATGTCCGTATTCATAGATGACATCCATTTTGCACTCAATTTTAGTTTAGGCTTTGTAATTGCCGGGTTTTTTGTTTATTTGAGCTACAGTTTTTTGCTTTTAGCCTTAATAACACTTTTTGGAGCAATTGTGCGAAAATGGAAACACTATGCAGTACTCGCATTTGCAGTTATTTTATCTATAATGATTGGCAATTTGAATACGGTTATTGAAATTATTCCCGACGCACTTGCCTTTATTATAAGAGAACCATCACTTTTAATGTTTTTCTTAAAGGCAGCAGGGTTATGGACAATTTTAACTGTGTTAGCTATAGTCATAAATAATTACACCGTCTACTACAAGAGCTACAGTCGTATAATGCTCAAATGGGTTGTGGCAACCTGTGTAGGTATCGTCATTATTGTGCCTGTATTATTTGGTCTGTTATATAACACACCGCCTGCAACGACGTACGATACATGGGCTTGGGAGGATGACCATTTTAACAATTTGAGTACCGAAGAAATCCATATAGACCTATCGCATTTGCCGATAGGTAGCAGTTTAAACATTAGTGTTAGTGAGAATATAAAAATAATACCATCCGATTTAAACATGTGGTTTACGACAAGAGAAATTGCCGCATTTTTAAATGGAGCTGAGTCACTTCATAACATTCAAGGCGATACACTTGTCATCTTCTTCAACCATCCGTTTCTTATTGTAAATGGAATCAATCTTTTTGATTTTTCTGACACGCACATGACAGCACACTTGGAAGGCGACACGCTGTTTATTAATTATTATGTCGAAAATGCATATGTCATAACTATACCTACATGGAGCTTTGCAAGGCAATTTTCTTTGTTCCAAGATAGAGGATTGTTCAGAGAACACATTATGGGATCCAGCGTGAGTGGCAATATGTTCGTAGATATAAGTCTGTTGGTAGAGTGAGAGGAGTGGTCAAGCCACTCCCCACTTCATTATTTGTTTAAACTTCTCCGCCGCTCATAAGCTCTGTTAACTCTTCAACTCGTTCCAATGGGAACGGTGGGTTTCCGAGTGGCTTCAAAGCAAGAGACATCAGCTTTAATGGGTTATCATCGGCAGCGCTGCGGTTGGAACTTAAATGTCCACATATTCTGCAGCGGTGGATAATTGCCCATTCGCCACCTTTTCTGACCCAAACACCTATAGCTTCCATTGCACCGCCGCAATCTGCGTCACGATCGCCCGGTTCTATATCTAAATGCTGGCTTGAAAGGCAATAAGGACAGTGGTTTCGATGGTCACTTCCTGCGCCATGTGGAACAACTAATCGGTCGCACACTTTGCAGGTAAAGCTATCATCGCAAGGGTTGTTCCGATAATAACCCTTCATATATTTTTTTCTTTTATTTTCTCTATTCAAGTATATTTCCTCCTAAAAGTTATCGTGATTTTAACTTTGTGGGAGGTTTTGCGCTATTTAGCGTATGCAAACCTCCCGGCTTGATACACTATCTACAGTACTTCTATTCAAAAAACATCTCTCCTTCCGATATTATTTATAAAATATCGCTATCAAAGCGCCAGTCGCATGATTTCTTCGTAGCTTTCTTCATCTTCGACTTCAATTTCGCCTGTATACTCGAAGCCAAAACTACCATAAAACTTTGGAGTCACTTTACTTTTGGGGTCAGTGCCGGTATAAAAGGCGTTTGCAACACCATGTTTACCTGCTTTTGCTCCTGCAATTAATAGCTCCATAGCTGCTCTGCCATAACCTTTATTTTGATGTTTTTCATCAATCATGTTACGCATAAGGAAGTAGAATGGCTTGCCGTCATTGTCAATACTCTCTACAACTTCTTTTGGCGGATCATAGAATGCCATGATAAAACCAATCGGAGTATCATCATGATGAATAGCATAGACAATGAGTTTATCGCCATATTCCTCACGGTAAGCAAAAGCTTCTGCCAAGCTCCAACTATTCGGAGCAACAAGGTCAGGGTCTGCTTTCATCAGCCAGACTGCGTCTAAATTCTTAGTGGTAATAGGTTGTAATGTAATCATGTTCATGACCATTCCTTTCGTTTCTATCTATGCCAGCAGTTCAGGCAGGTCGTCGAATAGTAGTGAGAAGCCACAGTAGCCGATGTTGCAAAAGCCTGACACTACTGTTTTTGTTGACGGATAATAACCGGAGAAGAATCCGACTCCGGAGTCAGCACCTACTACGAAATAGAACGACTTATCACCTTCTTTATATTGGTAAACTCCAAGCCCATAACTCTCAACCGTGCCGTCCTCTTCATCTTCATCCATAACGACACTAGGTTTCAAAAATGCCTTTGTCATGTCATTAGATAGAACCTTATTATCAAAGATTGCACGCCATAGTTTGTCCATATCAGCTGCGCACGTGAAAATTCCGCCATCAGAACCGCCGATTACGGGGATATTGTCAGTGTTCAAGCTCCACTCACCTGTATCTTCATCTTCCATATACCCCAATGCAGTATTTGGTGGTAGTGAGTCCATGCGATAGAAGCCTGTATGCAAGAGGTTACAGGGCTTTATAATTTCATCAGTTACAAACTG
>WQWL01000098.1 GCA_009785345.1 Oscillospiraceae bacterium | reverse complement strand
TGAGACACTTCAAAATTGCCCATTACTATCTTCCCATCAGAATCAATTGATATTATGCCTTCTTCAATTAACTCATTAAGCCTTGTATTACAGCCTATACAACTTATCTGGTCCACGTATCCTTGAACTGGTGCATATGCCCATATGATAGTACCAATGGATGTAAGAAAAATTATAACTATTAAGATAATTTTCTTATTCATAAGTTGTCACCATTCTTCTAACACATTATTTTAGAGCTGCATAAAGCAGTTTTACAAAACACATTAAACTCCAAAGCACATTACTCCACGTCTAAATGTATGGTATCTTTCAGCACGGTTACAATTAGGTCTTGAGCAAATCCTTAACCATTCATATATCCATCCACATTGACTATGGTTTCCTAATGTACCAAGACTACAAGTTACCGTTCTTCCTTGGTTAATGCTTGTGTTCCATGAATGCCATCCCAAAATGCCACATAAAATTGGATTGGTGAAGGGTTGAATGTACGTATCTTCTAAAGTATTATCTTGCTCTGTTATATAAAATACCTCCACTATCACTATTTCATCAATAGCTCCAGGGAAAACAGGGGACCATATCAATTCATTACAACATCCGGAATGAAACTCCGCATTGTTATTGTATTCGTTGTTTACTGGCCTGTCACCTGCAAAAACAAATACAGTTGTAGAAAGTGTCAGCACTAACACCAAGAATAAAGCTGTAATCTTCTTTTCATGTAAAATCCGCCCTCTCTTTAGAAAAACATCTGACCGGCTGCATATACAAATGCAGCATCTATTTGCCCCCATGGTAACATTTACCTAAATATCTTGTCAAGTCAAAATGTGACAAAAATTACAAACAACTTATATATATTAAGTCAACATTTAGCGTAAACCCAATCACTTGTTTTTGTTATCACTCTTAATTTTGTTTTTTAATGTCTTTAACTCAATGTGTTTACACTAGGATATTTTTTTTTGCTATTTTAGTATTTTAATTCTTTTATTATTTAGGAGAAAAAAAAGCTAGTGTTTATGCAGGTTTGGAAGGTTCAAAAGGGAGTTTTAGTGCGCGAAAGGGGAGTTTTAGTGCGCGAAAGGGGAGTTTTAGTGCGCGAAAGGGGAGTTTTAGTGCGCGAAAATCTTCAAAACGGATATTAGCAGATTAAAAAGGAATAATATTGACATGCCTCCCATTTACCATTAAAATGCAGCAAAATGCTACTTTGAAAGGTGTTTTCGTATGCAAAATGATACTGACCCACGTTCTTACTTGGTCGTTCAAGCGAATGACTTTATTCGACACCCACGAACAGATAAGTTGACGGCAAGAGAAGCTAATATTGCATATTTTTTAATCAGCAAAATAAAAAAAAGCGACAAAGAATTTATGACCGTTAACTTTACAGTAAAAGAGTTTTGCCGGATTTGTGGCGATAACGAAAGAAGTGGAGAAAACTACCGAGATGTAAAAAGTGCCTTGAAATCTCTTGCTGATAAAAGTGCATGGATTGAGGTAGAGAAGGGCAGACACCGACTCGTCCGTTGGATTGATGACTGTGAAATAATAGACGGTGAAGGAATGGTGACAGCAACACTTAGCCAAACCATAAAGCCTTACTTACTTAACCTTACAGAACACTTTACCCAAGCAGAATTAAGGAACTACCTTGCATTAAGGTCAGTATACAGCAAAAGACTTTATGAACTTTTGAGAAGCCACATTCATAGTAAATTAGAAAATACTAAACGCTATATTTTTATAGAATTTGAACTCATGGAACTGAAGAAATTACTTAATGCAGAGACATACGGAAGATTTAAAGATTTTCGTGTAAATGTACTTGAGCGTGCCAAAAAAGAAATAAATATTATTTCAGACATGGATATGGATTTTTCTCCAATTAAAACTGGACGGATAACTACACATGTGTCATTCACTATAAAATTAAAGAATTCTATTGACCGTCTTTCTGCGTTAATGCAAGCAGACAATGTTCTTGATTCCAATAAGCCATAATGACAAATGGTGTCCCGCAAAAAATATAGGGTATACCCTATAACAGTATAAGGATATAAAACATAAGGTGTACCATATAAAAAAGGAATTATTTTATGTCTACAAAAGTACAAGTGACACGTGAATTTTTAGATGGGGTGAAAACCCTGTTAGACGAATTACAAAATCATAATCTTGAACCAGAAACCCGTTTTTTATGTCAGACTCTAACGAATGAATTATCTGCAAAGCTTGCTGCTATCAGCAAACGTCAAGCTTACACCGCCTATAAAACCACAGCCCCTGGTACTGATAACCGTGAAATTAACCGTCAAACATACCTTGACCAGGCAGATATCCATAAAAATTGGAGAAGTTCAAAAGAATTTAGCAATTAAATATCACCACAGATTGTAAACCAAATCACCTGAAATCGTTGTCAAAATCTAAGTAAAATTTTAGCCCTTTACGGTATAATCTCCGTAAGGGGCTTTTAATGCGTTTACAGGGCTTTCTTTTTCGAATGTGGGGAGAATTACCAGACAGGCCCCTAAAAGCAAAATTAGACCCCTCTACGTCGATTTTAGAGGCATTCAGGAAAGAGATACACATCATGGCAAAAATATATGGCTACGCAAGATGTAGCACCAACGACACAAAACAGGACGTGGAACGTCAACGGCGAGAGCTTCGCAACATGGGTGCTGAAGAAATATATTTGGAGTACGAATCCGGCACGAAAATAAACCGGCCAGAGTTAAACAAAGTGCTTTCGCATATAGCTGCAGGGGATACGCTCATCACCTTGGAAGTGTCCAGGCTTACCCGTTCACTACGGCAGCTATGCGATATCATTGAGCTGGCTAAAGAACGTAAGATAAAGCTAATAATAGGCACTTTGGTAATAGACTGCACTGGCAGCATAAACCCAATGACAGAGGCTATGCTGCAAATCATGGGTGTGTTTGCAGAACTTGAACGAAAGATGACCATTGAACGAATTTATAGTGGCCTGGCTCATGCCAAGGCTAAGGGAGTTCGTCTAGGCCGCCCAAAACTAGCCGCCAAGGATATTCCCAAAAAAGTTATAGATAAATTTAAGCTATATCAATCCGGTGAATTGTCTAAAACAGAGTATGCCAGGCTATGTGAAATATCACGGCCTACGCTTTACAAATACATCGCACTTATGACGGATGGATAATCTGATTCATCCGTCACCGTAATTTACACCGGCGTGTATACGCCGGTGTTCTTTTTTTCATAAGCTGGTTGTGGATGAAGTTTGATTTTTATTTTTTATAGCTAAAAAGGTCGCGCGCGCGCGCGTACGCACGCGTTGTTTGCTTGCTTGTTTTAAAAGAACTATTTAAGATCTTTTTTTTAAAACCTGTTTTCGGTTTCAAAAAGCCCTGTATTTATGCGGGTTGTGGAGTTTAGAGGTGAGGATGTTTAATCTTAGAGGTGAGGATGTTTAATCTTAGAGGTGAGGATGTTTAATCTTAGAGGTGAGGATGTTTAATCTTAGAGGTGAGGATGTTTAATCTTAGAGGTGAGGTTCTATAGGGCTTGCAATCACCAAACTTATATGTTACATTATTTGGCAGAGCAGGGGGTGAATAATTTGGAATTTTTCTATGAGCATTACAATGTCAACTCTGACGGGCTAACATATCGTGGATTGCTGTCGGGAACTAGCCCAACTGAGGTAATAAAGCAAGTTGGTTGGGACTTATTAGCCAAAGAATATGGCGGTGAAGTTATCGTAAAAAGAGGCAATTCTGAAATATATCTATATCTTAATAATATTGGCAGGCTAGATCAGCTGATGAAAAGAACATCTGGGAGGTAGGTATTAATTGACTACGCTACGAAAAGATTTTCCTGTCACAAAATTAAATGTGCTGAATGAGATGCGTGCTAACAACATGTCATTACAGGAATTACGCCTATTTAGTGTGTATCTGAGTAAGATTAATCCTAATGATGTCAGTACTAGACATGTTCGTTTTTCAGTTGCAGAGTTTCAGGCCATTATGGACTTAGAACAAAAGAACGTTCCGTATTTTAAAAAAATAGCTGAAAGCCTTCTTAGGAAAGTAATTTTCACACCCACTGAACACGGTGGTTTCAAGGGATTTACACTATTTAGCGTGTTTGAACTGAGTGCTGACGAACATGGCGAATGGTATATTAAAATAAATGCTAATGATGAGGCATTACCATTACTATTTGGTTTTAAGAGTCACTATTTCAAATATGAATTGTGGAATGCATTACATCTAAGAGGGCCTAATCAACTACGGATGTATGAAATTCTAAAGCAGTACGAAAGGATTGGATATAGGATTGTTTCTCTTACCGACCTGCGTAATTGGCTTGGAATTGAGGAATTAGAATATCCGCAATTTAAATACTTTAAACGTGATGTACTTGAGCCTTGTAAAAATGCAGTATCGGAAAACACAGATATTTCATTTACTTACGAGCCTCATACAAGAGGTGCGAAGGGTAAAATTATAGAATTAAAATTCAACATCAAGAAAAACAAGAACCATCAAGACCCTCTTACCCTTCGAAAATTTGTTGAGTTGAATTCTGATAACATCATTGATATCAATACTCAACTTGACCTTAACGATATAGATTCAGATGATACCGCAGAGTTGCTGGGTTCTGGTCTTATAACCAAGCGAGAAGAAAGGCTAATATTCATGCGTGATGCGGTTAACGGTCAGTTTACCATTGAACAAATTACAATTCTATATGATATTGTGGCACGTGACTTGCCGCATATTTTGAATGGTGATGATGTGAAACTCTATCACCACTTTATGACTAAGTACAATTACATGAAAGAAAAAGATAGTCGTGGCGAAATTAAGCATCAATTTGCATATTTAAAGCGTATTATTGGCGAGCAATAAAAATAGACCTAGATACGGCAACATACCAGGTTTTTTTAATAAAGAAAAAGGGTACGACCGAGCTGAGTTGGTGTTTGCCCTAACAGAAGAAAATCTACGCATAGACGGGGTAACGTATGACCAGAAAAGTCGGTGAAATAAATCAACGTGTCATAGATTTACTTGATTTGGACATTGAAGCAGGCACTCCAATTTTCACGGGTAAATCCAATATCGTGCATATGCAAAAAAATCACGCACAGGACTATAAGGCATATCGCAAGTACATCCCCGCCATTATAGAAACCCCCGATTATGTTGGGATAAATCCAAAAGATGATTCAATTGAGTATGTAAAAATATTTGAGATTGATGGAAATTTTGTCAAAGTTGCTGTGCGTGTTTCGGATAGTGGTAACTTCTATGCCCGAACGATTTATGCCAGAGAATTAGACAAACTTGAGAAATTTATTGAGAGTGGAAATATGATAAAGTATTGACCATGTATGCTTGCGAGAATATAATTATCAGTGTAAGTGAACACTTTAATCATAAAAATCTCAGAGGACGGAACGGGCCGCCGTCGCCCTTTGCGAGAAGTACCCACTGCTATGGATTCCAAAATCATGGCGGTTCGCAAGGTTAGGAGATGTGGGAATGTCACCCCACCTAGATTTTTATAATCATGTAGTGACAACGAGACACCGCCAAACTGCGGTGTCTTTTAGTTATATTATAATAACTCGTTTGGATTATAGTTCGCTTTTTATCATATATTCTGATAGATTAATGCGTAGAGAATAAACGAGGACGGAACGGGCAGCCGTCGCCACTTGGATACAAACTCTAGGCCAGAGTCCAAGGTAGGAGATGTGGGAACAGGTCGCCCCACCTTATTCTCATTGTTTTGATATTAGCACCGTCGTTTTTACGGCGGTGTTTTTTATCCTATATATCTGCCAAGTATGGCATATTGATATGCAAGAACTTTTAACTCACAAGTTACTATCTAAAGCATGACTTATTCTTTGCCCTGCTTCAAATCTTTCAAACGCAGATTTGCGATTAATTGTGAATGATACTTTAGCAAATTGCCTCCCGGATTTTATTAGTTCATATGTTACTGATATGTCCGTTAAGCTATTTATCTCGCGCATAGCAATATCAAGTACTTTACGTTTTAAGTCGTTGCCACGTTTCCACCTTTCTGCAAATAATAGACGTCTTAATTCGTCAATATCAAAAACTATTGATTGCCTATATTGATAACTTTTAAGCAACTCATAAAGCCTGACACTATACTGGGAACGCATTGCTAAAGTATTTAACAGTTCATATTGGGTGAAACTTTCCTTTAAATCCAAAAGAAATGGTTTCATGTCCTCATCTAGTACTAAGCGTATTAAGCCACTTCGTTTGTTTATGGTCACTTTGTTAACCCATGCTAATGTTGTCTCAGAGCCATCTTCAAGGGTTACCCAAACGCTTCGGTCACGTAGTGATTGAAGGGCTTTTTTTATGTATGCATAGTTTCCTCCATTATCACTATCAAGCCCACAAATCTGACAAAACTCTGCAATAGAAAATATTTGCCGAGTAAATTTTTTGTCACCAGGTTGTATTTTACTAATCATGTAAAGAATGATTTTTTGCTCTTGCAATGACAACTGATGACGTGATTTTTGAATCAGGTCATTCCTTTTGACTACCATGTAACTACGCTCTTTCTCTTTCATGGCTATCTACCCTTTTTCATGTGAATTAATAGTATTATATATACAAATTACGCCTAATGTCAAAAAAGGCTTAAATATCTAGTTACCGTAATAGAAGGCGTATTTACCGTAATAAAAGGCGTAGATAACCGTAATAAAGGGCGTATTTACCGTAATAAAAGGCGTATTTGTCGATTTTAATACGCATAAACACTGGCTTCATAGCTCTTTTAAATAATTAAATAGTTTTAAGTACTTAAATAGCGAAAAAAATTAATAAAAAACGGTCACGTATAAAGGCACACCTCCCCCACTTCGCTTGCCGGCCGCACCCCCTCCCCCGAAGCCCAAGGCAATGGGCGGGCATAGGGGTGCAACTACCACTCGCACGATTTATATCTTGTAATTGGGATATGCATCGCCACGCGGTTTTCGCAAAACAGTACTTTTGCAAATAGGTGGGCCGACAGTTTCGGCATTAAGTTTTATGTAATTCCCAACTATTCGCAAAAGATCATAGTTTTGCGAATAGTGGCTCCCCCATGCCCTTTTGGTTTTGGCCCCACCCCGGTGCGGCTGGTGGCTGGTGAAAAGATCTGTACTCTATATTAATATAGGGTACACCATATTAATATAAGCATATTTGATAGGAAAATAATAGTCACCAGTTTGACTAAACCCCGGCGTACACACGCCGGGGTCTTTGAAATATTACAAACCAAGTCATCAGTTATATTTAGTTTTTCTTTGGTGAACGTTTTGGTGAATCAAGCACCTTTTTGGCTAATACTTCTGCTCCCATTCGGTCCAGGTCTTTTTTGTGCTGAAAGCTAAAATTTATTCCTGTAATTTTTCGTCCAGTCTTCACAATGGAATAAGATACGATAATGTCCGTAACTTCGTTAATTTCTTCTACGGCAAGCTCAAGCACTTTACGTCTGAAATCAGGATACCTTGTGTAGTTATTAGCGTTTAATAGTATCTGTAATTCTTCCAATTCGTACTCTAAGAAAGTAAGCCTATATATTTTTTCACGACCACCACTAGAGTACAGATAACTTTTAAGTATTTCATAAAGACGCTTACTGTACTGTGAACGCATGGCGAGATATGTATAAAGGTGAGCCTGTGTATATCCCTCTCCCCCGGCCTTTGCCCTCTCTATCAACCCTATCAAATAAGGTTTTATACTTTGGCTTAGTGTTGCGGTCATAGTTCCAGATTTATGGTCAATTCTGTACGTATCAAACCAGCGAACAAGTTCCTCAGCCCCGTCTGGATATTCTACCCACGCTGACTTATCCGAAACTGATTTTACTGCTGCTTTTATGACACGGTAATTTGCCCCACCCCGGTTACCTGTTTGTATGCCACATACCTCACAAAATTCTGTAATGGTAAAAGATTGCCGCATAAAATCTTTATCAGTAGGCTTTACCTTACTCATAACAAAATAAATTATGTTCTGCTCTAATGTTGTTAGCTGAAAGCGCGCATGGCGAATTAAATCATTACCCTGTGCCACGAGTTCGTCTCGTGGGTTTTTTATTGGTAATTGTTTTTTTGATATTGGCATACAAATCCCCTTCCTCTATTTGGAATTTAGTATATATCACAAATATGACTATGTAAAGTGGCTAAAGCACATATTAGGGCATATATATAAAAACACGGTATAAAGGTCACACAAACGCGGTATAAAAGTCACACAAGTACGGTATAAAGGTCACATTACGCGGTATAAAGGTCACATTCACAACCCAATAGACCGCATAAACACTAGGTTAAAATCTTAGAAGTAAAGAAGTAAAAGAAGTATTTTGAAGTATCTAGATTTTGATAGTTGTCGCTGTAAAAAAGTTGCACATTAAAACGATGATATTTGACATATTTTTTCAATTTGCAATATTTCCATACATTTCCAATTTTTATTTCGTACATTGTGACGTATGAATTTCCAATTTTTTACATCACACGTACACAGCAACATATCTATACTCGACGGTACCCCCCAATAAAATGGAGGGATTTGGCCATGAGAAGAATCTTAGTGCTGCTAGTATCAATAATACTCTCACTTATAAATGGTGAGTGTATCGAGGAAGTAATAACAGTTGGTGATATTTTAAATTCAGTAATGGTAGAATTGCTGAGAGATTTGCTGTATTATGTCGTAAAATATCTTTGGCATCTAATACAGAGACGTAATGATCAGGGAAAATGAATAGCGAGTTGAACGCGCATACACCTATACACGAGCAACTCGCTACATGAACAACACTAGACAAAGGGATCCGATTTCGAGCCGTGACAACTCTGCTAGTGTACGTGTAGAAGTATACCAAATAAATTACACAATGTATACGTTTAGTTCTTACAAGCATACTACATTGTGGCTACAAATTTATTACCAAACTGAACTAGAATATGATACATCTTATATTTTACATAAGGTGTACCATATTTTAATTCGCTGAATTTGAAGTTGATAAAATTAAATTTTCAAGTGCAGCACAACGACTACACTTAACGGCAGTTGTTGGTGATTGACAACAGCACGATGGTTGATATCCGTCGTAAATTGGGTATAATAATAATGACCAGTGCGGAAACACTGGCCACTTGATGAAGCACAACCGTTAGGCTTGGCTTCACTATTTATTGTTAAAAATTAAACAAGAAATAGCCGAACCTTGCCTGGGCGGCTATTTTTTTGTGTCGTTGTCATCGTTATTCTTTCGCCTACCACCGAAATAGGCCAGAATCATGCCTAAAGCAGTAAGCAAAAATGAGTATAACTCACTGAAAGAAAAGTCAAACATCGCCTCACCTCCTCATGTTGCAAAATAAGGAGTGAAGCCAAGCCAGCCCACGGTTGCAGTTTGATTATAGCATGTACTTATTAGTCTTCACCACTTCGCTTGCGGCCGCACCCCCTCCCCCGAAGCCCAAGGCAATGGGCGGGCATAGGGGAGCCACTACCACCCACGCGATTTAGGCCTCGGCATTGAGTCGCATATCGCCACGCGGTTTTCGCAAAACAGTACTTTTGCAAATAGTTGGGCCGACAGTTTCGGCATTAAGTTTTATGTAATTCCCAACTATTCGCAAAAGATCATAGTTTTGCGAATAGTGGCTCCCCCATGCCCTTTTGGTTTTGGCCCCACCCCGGTGCGGCTGGTTGCAATACAAGTTTGTTTAGCTAGTCGCGGCCACAAACTTCGCCAGCGAACCTCATCGCCGCGGCCAACACACCACCCAAACGAATAACACACATACACTCGCCGTAATGGTTAAAAGCCATGTCAAGGGAAAATACACCCTTGACATGGCTTTTTGCGGGGGGAATGGGAATCTAAGTGCAATATTACGCTTGCTAACCGTCTCGCTTGCAATTATACGCACCTCATGTTAATATAGGGTACACCTTATTGAAAGGGGCATATGTAATGGCTAAATCCAGCACAAGGGCTGTAAAAAAATATCAAGATAAGATGGGCATAATTGCACGCTCTTACAAACTAAAAGTTTCTGATGCAGATGCATTTAGAGATGCTTGCATTGCAAATGGTGAAAGCCAGTCTAGTGTACTTACTCGTCTAATGGCTGCTTATGTAGAAAATAAAGAATGCTTAAAAATACCTATTATAGATAATAGGGTGTACCCTACATCAAGTGATATACCCGAACAAAAAGAAAAACCAATTCTTAGTAGCGAGCAAAAGCGTGAGTTTGCCAAAGAACTACTACTCAAGCATCACGAACTATCAAACCCGGAAA
The DNA here is from genome assembly GCA_009785345.1 of Oscillospiraceae bacterium. Classification (GTDB taxonomy): domain Bacteria; phylum Bacillota; class Clostridia; order Oscillospirales; family Oscillospiraceae; genus WRMH01. Next base: position 603 of record WQWL01000098.1, on the reverse strand, counting down.
TTGCAAAAATGAGTAATGGGGCTTTCGCAAAAGATACCGTGCGGCGGGTAAGAAACATGCTTATTGCTACTGGTGAAATCCCAAATTAAATATAGGGTGTACCATATCAGAAATATATATTTGCAACTAGATTTTTGCATCTAGACTTTTGTGCTTATGATTGTTGAACAGGTAGAGATATTCATAAAAATTAGAGAAGTTCAAAAGAATCACATTATCTGGCAATATAGAAAAACCCCCAACGCGTATACGCTGAGGGCTACTATGTGACAAACAACTATTCATACAAATAATGATTTTATTTGTATGTTAAGCACAAATAGGCTTATATACGGTGATCACCTATTAACAATACTCAAGTACCATTTTACCATATTTGCAGCATAGTCATCGCAACTCCAAGGACTCGCAATGCGGGTAAAAAACTCATACAATTCTTGCTCACATCCAGTAAATAAGAGAGTTTCATCGTGGTACTGATGAGACACTTCAAAATTGCCCATTACTATCTTCCCATCAGAATCAATTGATATTATGCCTTCTTCAATTAACTCATTAAGCCTTGTATTACAGCCTATACAACTTATCTGGTCCACGTATCCT
>WQWL01000097.1 GCA_009785345.1 Oscillospiraceae bacterium | reverse complement strand
GACTTTGGAAACAGTTATGTCGACGCAAATAGCCAGAGGATTTGTCGCAAATAGTTTTGTCGAACAATATATGAACTTGGCTCGTGTGTACTTTGCAGCAGATGGTGGAATGAGTGAGGAAGCTATAGTAGCGGCGGTATTGCAAGATTTAGCACTGGAAGCAGATGTTGAGAAAATTCATTTTGGAATTGCGACACCGATTGATACGACATACGTGTTCTACACAGAGATGTTAAACTATATTTTGTTAGTTATATGTTTTTTAAGTGTGACAAATCTGAGCTTAGTGTTCAAGCGTACAGATTTGAGAAGACGAAACTTGTGTGCACCGATAAGTTCACGTTCGTTCAACATGCAGCAAATTCTTGCAAGTGCAGCAATGAGTTTTGTCGGATGGGTTATATTGGTAGCATTAGGATTCATAATGTATGGCTCTAATCTCGGAGGTGTTGACAATCGTATCATAGCGCTGATGGTATTAAACACATTTGTTCTTTTGGTTTTCGCAATGGCGATAGCAGCTCTTGGTAGTATTTTTGTTAACAGTCGAAACGCGCAAAATGCCGTGGCGAACATTGTGACGATGGCACTATGCTTCTTAGGTGGAGTGTTTGTACCGACTCAGTTATTGGGTGATGGAGTAATAGCAGTTTCTAGATTCTTACCGACATACTGGAATGTAATTGCACTAGCAAGAATCGGCAATCTGACAGCCCTTGATGCGTATTCACTAAGACCTGTATGGGAGGCAATGGGTATACAGCTTGTATTCGCAGCCGCAGTCTTTGCAGTAACGTTATTACTAAGCAAGCATGTAGGACAATCAGAGCGTTTTGCAAGTTCAATTCGCACTGAGGTTGAAGTGTAAGTTACTTTCATGTGATAGGATAATACTTAACATATATCGGAGTGTGTCATTCTCCAAAAGACGAGCGGCACACTCCGATTGTTTGTAATAGACAATAGCTGCGCCATTATAGCCCGCATAGTGATATATGGAATATAATGAATTATTCTATTCAGGATTTTCGATATCATCATTCGAATATTTTTCATCGAGTTTCTTTCGTCTTTTTTTAGTAAGGCTACCAAATGTTACCGTCAACCCAAATGCAAGAACAAAAGATACAGCAATACCGATAGCAAAGTATAGTAAACTGTCAGATAAAAGCATTTCATGTCTAACATACCAGATTAAAAATGCAGGAATGTTTATGAGGAAACTTATAGCTAAACTTATAATCAAGTATGTTTTAATACTATATTTAATGAAACTATTATCGTCTATTCCGCGACGAGCATGACGAACTGCTACATACAATGCGCAAACTAGGAGCACTATGAACTCACCTGCAATGTTCGCAAAATTAAACTCAAAAGCAAAAAGCTGTACCATAATTGATATCACGAGTCCCCAAAATGCGATCCAGTATGCAATGCTTGTAATACGTCTAGATTCAGTTTTTTCTCTTTCGTCTAAATAATTCTTTCTAAAAATCTTCATGATGGCTCCTCCCAAAATAGATCATTAAGTGTTTTGTTGAGTGCTTTACATATTGCAATGCAAAGGTTTAGTGAGGGATTGTAATTTCCAGACTCAATCATGCCTATGGTTTGCCTGGATACGCCCACTGCCTTTGCAAGTTGCTCTTGCGACAAGTCGTACTCAACTCGTGCAATCTTTATACGCTTGTTTTTCAAATGATCACCTCCGTGAAACAAAAGTAACACAATAATTACAAAATGTCAAATATAATTGTCATAATATCGGAAATAAATTACAAAAATGGTACGCATATGTACAGATTGACACAGTGTTGCAAGTGTGGTACAATGTGGTTGAGTTAAGGAGGAGTGTGTTTAGTTTGAATAAATTCAAACTAACGGGGAAATGTGCCAATTTTGACCCTTTGGGAGCAAAATTGATGCACGAAATGACCGTTCTTTTTCATGGTTGTTTTGTGCTTAAAATTGTAGAAAGGTATGGTCATTAACATGGGGACGATATCAACGTCAATAAGGTTTGACGAAGACCTTTTAAAGCGAGGTAAAGAAGAAGCTGATTTTGAAGGGATATCTTTCAATGCTTTGATTACAGGCTTGCTTGCTGAGAGACTGCAGGACATCGAGGACTACCATGATGCAGTTGAAAGTATTAAAGGAAGTAAAAACAAACCGACAATTTCCAAAGAGGAAATGATGCAGAGGTATGGCTGATGTTTGAATGGGAGTTCAATCATAAGGCCGAAAAGCAATTTAGCAAATTAGATACAACCGTTCGAAAACGACTCCTAAAATGGCTAAATACTAACATTAGCGATTGTGATAACCCAAGACTATTTGGCAGGGCACTTGAAGGAGAGTTGGGGAATTTCTGGCGATATAAGATAGGCAAATATCGCATTATTGCAGAAATCAAAGACGACATATTTACAGTAACGGTAGTTAAAACCGGAAAGCGTGAAGATGTCTACAAATCGCATAATTGATTTTGAATACTAGAGGTGTACATTTATGAAATATTTTATCGTTGATGCTTTTTCTGATAAGCTATTTAGTGGAAATCAGGCGGGAGTGTGCTTGATTGACGAGTGGCTTGATGATAAAACGATGCAAAACATAGCAGCTGAAAATAATCTTGCGGAAACGGCATTTGTTGTAAAACGCAATGGTTATTACGATTTACGCTGGTTTACTCCAAAAATTGAAATAGATTTGTGTGGTCATGCCACGTTGGCAAGTGCTTTTGTTGTAACGAATTTTCTTGATATTGGCGTATTGGAGATGGATTTTCACACTAAGAGTGGTGTTCTATCCGTCAAGAAAGTTGGTGATTTGTTTGAAATGGATTTCCCGGCGAGAAAGCCTGAGAAAATTGAAGTAACAACAGTAATGGAAAAAGCTGTCAGAGCAACAGTATTAGAGGCGTATATTTCAAGAGATATGCTTTTGGTTTTAGATAATGAGGATAAGGTCAAATATTTGAATCCCGATATGAATCTTGTAGCAAAACTGCCGGACTGCATGGCGTTGATTGTTACAGCCAAAGGGGATAATGTAGATTTTGTTTCTCGCTTCTTTGCTCCAAACGTAGGCGTGCCTGAAGATCCGGTAACAGGCTCTGCACACTCAACACTGATTCCATTTTGGGCTGAAAGATTGGGTAAAGATGAAATGACTGCAAAGCAACTTTCAGAACGTGGCGGAACGATATATTGTAAAAGCTGCGGTGACAGAGTGAAGATGTCAGGGTATGCAACACTTTATTTGCAAGGTGAGATATTCCCCAAGTAATCTAGCAATTGCTGCTTTGACCTATTTCATTTTGAGCTAAGAGTTATTGACAAATCCCTCTAAATCTGTTAATTTTAATCAGTAAAAAACATTGCTTTGACAATGCTGAAAGGATATGTAAGATTATGCAAAGAATTACAACACTTGATACTCGCGAATTAGCAGCAAGCGTGAAAGACGGCGGATGTGGCGAATGCCAAACTTCTTGTCAGTCAGCTTGCAAAACATCTTGCGGAGTAGCAAACCAACAATGCGAAAACGCAGATAACAACTAATTAATTTGGCGAAAACAATGGGGCTGTTAACACAGCCCCTAATCTTTGTAGAAAAGGAATGTTATTGTTCAAACACCACCCGTCATTGCGGCCTCCGAGCCGCAATCTAGTGAAATATTCTGCAGTCTAACAATAGATTGCGGGTCAAGCCCCCAATGACGGGGCTTTTACAGGTAACTTTCGGGCGATGGGTGAGCTGTAACGAAGGAATAGATATGATTCATTGTTATAAATTACATGGGTATAATATTGTACTTGATGTTGCCAGCGGTTCAATTCATAGTGTTGATGATGTTGCGTATGATTTGATTCATGCTTGTGAAGGCTTAGATGACTGTGACATTGAGGGAAATCAAAGAGTTTTGGTTCAGCAGGTATTGTCAAAGTATGACACACTGACGGAAGCGGATATTTTAGAGCTGATATCTGATGTTGAGACATTAAAGAGTCAAGGCAAATTGTTTTCATCAGACACTTATGCAAACATAGCTGCTATTAATAATAAATATGAACTTACTGCACTTTGCATGAATGTTTCACATGTTTGTAATATGTCCTGCGCTTATTGTTTTGCCGGGAAAGGTGAGTATGGTAACGGAGATGATGGTAAACGGAGCAGCAACAATGAAGCGTCATCCACTAGCCTAATGAATTTGGAAACTGCGAAACGAGCAATAGATTTTCTTATTGAACAATCCGGAAATAAGTCAAACCTTGATGTTGATTTCTTTGGTGGAGAGCCATTATTAAATTGGCAACTTGTAAAAGATACGATTATGTATGCACGCAGTATTGAAGACAAATGCAATAAAAAATTCCGCTTTACCTTAACGACAAACGGTCTATTGATAGACGATGACGTAATCGATTTTGCATGCAAAGAAATATACAATGTAGTGCTCAGTCTTGATGGACGTCCGGAAGTTAATGATGCCATGCGCAAAACGCCGAGCGGTGGCGGAACATACTTCGAAGTTGTTGATAAATTTGAGGAAATTGTTGAGGCAAGACAAGGTAAGGGCTACTATATAAGAGGCACATTTACAAATAAAAACATGGATTTTGTGAATGATATACTTCATATTGCAAATCTTGGCTATAAGGAACTGTCGATGGAGCCTGTTGTCACCAAAGATGATGATCCTCTTGGATTTACAATGGATGATTTGCCGGAGCTATATAGACAATATGAAGAGCTTGCAGTAGAAATGTTAAAACGTGAAAAGAATGGTGAAGGATTTAGCTTCTATCATTACACCATAGACCTTAGCGGTGGTCCGTGTGTACATAAACGCATTGCGGGCTGTGGTGTTGGCATCGAATATCTTGCTGTGACTCCGTCGGGTGAGCTATATCCATGTCATCAGTTCGTGGGCGACACGAATTTTTTGATGGGCAATGTATGGAGCGGTGTGACAAACAATGAGTTGCGTGATGGGTTTGCTACCTGCAGCATTTATACACGAGAAGAATGTCGAGATTGCTGGGCGCGATTTTATTGTAGCGGCGGTTGTGCTGCAAATGCCTACAATGACTCGGGGAGTATTAATGGTATAAATAAGCTGGGCTGCGAACTGTTTAAAAAACGCATTGAGTGTGCAATCATGATGAATGTAGCAAGACAAATTTCAGCATAATATGACACACCGTTGTCGCATTTACTGTGTTATTCTTAGAAGGAATTTAGACTTTGGAGGTGTCACATGACTGAATCACTACAAGCACTTTTGGCAGATTGGAAGCAAACACGAAGTATTACTTTAGGGTTTATAGATGAACTAAGCGATGCTGATCTTGATAAAGCTCTGCCGAGAAAGGTGCTCAATACAATAAGATTGAAGGCTTATGAATTGACGTTATTTCAAAGAGATGTTATAAACTCTCTGGCTACAAAAGTTTTGGAATATGAAGAAGAATATCTTTATAAAAATCTATCAAAACAGACTCTCATCGGAAGAATGGCAGAATTAGATGCTCAACTAGAGGAAGCCTTAGAACTTTTGGATGGCACAGAAATTATTGATTATTATGGTCAAAAACAAAATGTACACCAAATCATTTCAATGATGACAGGGCATGAAAATATGCACATAGGTCAAATTATTGCGTTTTGTTATGCAACAGGAATAGAAATTCCAAAAAGTATATCAGAACCAATGGCGCTTGAAGGCTAGTTTTTGTTTGAAATCAAGTCTACTTAGCCTTTTTTGCAATAATTTTTCTAAAAACGGTTATATAGAATGCAGCGAGAACTAGACCGTATACATAAACGACAACTTCAAATATGGCATTAAATGTCGTCAATGCCACGAAAGAACCTGAATAAAAGCCGAACATTAAGCCGTTTAATGCGTGAAAAATCAGGCCTCCGGCATTAAGCAATCCTACTGACACTGTTAGTGGGGTTGATTTTTTCAACAATGAAAACACTAAAAGCCATGCTAATAAGGTAAAAGCAATATTAGGCAATGTAAATGACATAAACCAAGGCACGTATCCATAAACAACCGGTTCGGGTGGATGCACCCCGAAAAATCTGACTAGGTATAACGTGTTCATAGTTGCATTGAAAATGCTAAAAACGATAAGCAATTTACGATGTGACATATAATGAAACCTCCAAATAATTGATGTCTGTTCAACTACTGTTGTGCTTGTCTATAATTTATACTATAATAAACAATTGCTATCAACAAACAATGCGTCTTAAATACGTCTGTTAAAAGACACGCAAGCTGAATTGTGTCGGATAAACTGTATTCAATGAGGAGAATTTGGAGATGAATGAATTAACACTACGTTATGTAATAGCGTCTGTTGGCGGGATTATAATATTTGCCATACTTATTAAACAACTTAAGATTAAAGAGAAAATTTCCACAAAAAAGCGCAGAATAATTCTGGCATTGACCATATTGCCTGTAGCAGCGGTAGTGGGTGTATTACTCGTTATGCTGCATTCGGCACTATTACCGGAAAATGAGTTAGCATATGAAATATCGGCGGGATCAATAGTGGGCATTCTTGTTGCATTTGGGTGGTTTAGTATTAACTCACTGTTATCAGGCAAGGATTCTGATGTAGATATAACTGCAGTTACTGAAAATGAGAGCGATGAGTTGAGCCAGGACAATCGCGGCTCAGTGGAAATTACAGACTCGCTGAAACAGCAAATTATTGAAATTTATGAGCGCGAACGCGAACATTTGCCAGAGAAGTTTTATTTGTTTGATAACGTACCACATAAGGAGTTAGAGAATGCAAAGAAAAGCTATGCAACATTGTTACATAGCGATGAAGTGGTCATATTTTTATACGATGATACGATTACTGGTAATGGTAAAAAAGGCTTCATATTAACTTCAAAATATCTATTCAGCAAATCTGATGCAACAGAAGCTGCAAAAGTTTATGTTGGGGATATAAACAAAATAACACAAGCAACGGCTAGTAAAATAAGATATGCCATTACGGTTGAAACGGCGGCAAGTGGTGATACTGATTTCATTGTAGCAACCACCCAAGAAAAAAGAAATTCAGTAGAACGTATTTTGGACGAAACCATAAGTTTACTGAAAAGCAATTTTGGAGATGATAACGATGATGAGAATTAAGCAATACAGCACAGAAAATGAAAATGAGCTATTTGCGCTGATTGAGCGTGAGGGTATCGAATGGACATATTGGCAAGATGAAAATCGTGAGAAATAATGTCAAGTTGTGGACTGGTTTATCCTGATTCCGTTCGAGAAATAACTGCAAGAAACCACCGATTCAAAGATATGAGGAACTTTATGATAGAAGTAGCTGCAGCGATCATATATAAATATTTAAAGGTTGCTCCACTAAATATTACTCCATTAGGTGGTGGATTTTATGGTCGCGTCTTTTTGGTTGAAATGGTCAATGAGCCAATCAAAGTTGTCATTAAAATCTATCTATTCCCACACCTAGCACGAAGAGAAGCTTGCCAGTTAAATAATGCTAATGGCAAACAGTTTGGCTTGCTTGATATATATGCTACAAAATTTCCGTTAAGTGAGAATTTTCAGTTGAAACTAAGTTTCTATGAATTGTTTTCTGAAATCACACATTTTTATGATGCTGATGTCGAGATAGATTATCCCCGCATGATTGCTGAAGCAAACGAATTGGAATTGCAGATGAAAGCATTTGGATTATCGTAATTCAGTAATAAACTAATTTAGTTACACCATTAATTTAATGATTGCTGAGATTCAAATCGGCACATAGAACGGAAATGTAGAACACTGTACCTGCATGACTTTTGGTTGGCATGAAGTGCTGTTGTCGCATTTTACTTTTTACAAGCACAAACCCCACAGGATACCTACAGGTCTTGTGGGATTTGAAAGGTTGCCACGCTCATATTCTATCGCTTCATTTAATCCCTGTTTAATTGATTCAAATACGCTACTCATTATTCACCCTTCTTTCTCAACTCATTTTTTAACATTAACAGTATATCCTATTATATAGGGTGAGCCAATGTGTTTTATCTTTTACGCTACACATTTTATCACGGTGAATGAGGGCATTGCAATCCACATTTCATTCACCATTCAGACTGTAAATTGTTGAAAAATTACACACTTGATTTAGTAGTGTGGACAAATGTCTGGGAATGTTCAAGATTTTTTATCAAAGATAAAACATTTTAACGAGCTAAATCGTATTATTAATATAGGGTCGAAACCGGGGGGTGGAAAAATGGATAATTTTTCGTTGCGTACGAACGAAGGAATAGCATCGGTTTACACCAGTCATGTAAATACTGTTTATAGAGTGGCGTTAATGATGTTGAAGAGCCGTGAGGAATCAGAGGATGCAACTTCAACAGTATTTTTAAAACTAATAACATCAGAAGCAAACTTTGAAAATGATGAGCACCTAAAAGCTTGGCTTATAATAACAACACAAAATACATGCCGAGATGTTTTGAAAAGCAGGTGGTTCACAAAGCGCGTTGATTATAACAGTATTGAAGAACAGTCTTACATACCCAACACTTTTACAAGTGAAGTTTGGGATAAAATTGTTGCACTGGATCAAAAGTATAAATTACCCATATATCTTTACCATTATGAAGGGTATAAGACAGAAGAAATTGCAAAAATGCTGAAAATCAACCACGCTACTGTGCGAACACGACTAAGAACTGCGAAAAAGAAGTTGAAGCTCTTGCTTGAAAATGGAGAGGAGGTCAATATATGAACCGAAAAGATATTGTTGATTGCTTTGAAAATGTCAAAGCCACAGAAATACAAAAACAAAAAATGCTAAATACAATTTTAATGACCGCGCAAGGTGAAGTCATTCCGATAAAACGAAAAACACGATTTTCAGCTATACCAATTGCTGCGGTCATAGTGATGCTAATTCTTAGTACGGGAACTGTACTTGCGATGACTTTCGGTTGGCATGAAACACTGTTGTCACAATTTAATCCAACCCCCGAACAAATGGAGCTACTCGACGAGACTGTAGGTGCACCCAATGTTATGGTTACACAAAACGGAGTGACAATCACGATAATACAAACCATTTCAGATAGCTTCACGGTTTACGTCTTATATGAAATCACTGTGGAAGATGAAACATTTGAATTTCCGGAAGAAACGTTTGTTAATGCGCGTTTATTTACATCAAGTGACTCAGGTGAGGGGGTTACGACAGGAAGTAGTGAATCTATCATTTTAGAAAATTTCGGAAACAGATTACTGATTCTTCAGTCATTTCACTCAACAGCACCGACTGTCAGCGAAAACGTTGAATTATTAATATCTTCAATAAAATATCATACTGAGGAGTGGAGTTACGATGGTAGAATTATAGGAACCATATTTGAAGGTTGGTGGCGCTTGAGATGGGAACTTGATTTTGCAGACACAGAAACAACCATTTTTCCTGATACAGTTGTGAGTGTTGAGGGAGGAAGTAGCACCATTACACAAATTGTAATCTCGCCACTATCGGTGATGATATTTTTTGAGGGCGATATATTTACACCAGATATATACTTTGTGAGCATTCACAAAAACGATGGAACAGAAATCGTATACGGAGCAGATAGCGAAAACGTAATGTTCACAAGAGTACGAATCGATGGACTTCCTGGGATAGAATGTGATGACCCTGAGGGGATTTTCAGCGCAACTTTACTCTATAGCTTTGATAGCATTATTAGTGTCAACGATATTGATAGTATCACCATCGGCAATATCACGATTCATGTGGATAATTGATAAGGGCAATAGCATTTTACAACGTAAAATTATTGTGCGTTATATTGATTGGGCTGCCAATGAAATGTTAAGCGTAACTAAACTTTTGATAAGCACAAATCCCACAGGACAGATTACAAAGTCTTGTGGGATTTGATCAAGTTAGGGAACATTTTATTAACCGAACTCGTCAAAAGAGGCAAACATAAGATATGAGGTATACAACATGAAATCCGTATTTCGAATTACTCTTGCTCTTTTATTATTGGCTGTAGTTTTTCTCACAGTTGCCTGTGATGCGGCATCGAACGATTTAATGGAGGGAGCATCTCCGAGTACGAGCGCTTTAGCTCTCTTTCACTTTGATGGTGAAACTGTTACTCGTTCATTTGTTTTTGATAGCGACGAAGTACAAAAGATATTGGACGAATTAGGTTCTGTCAGAGCTACAGAAGTTAGTGATTGGTCGTTAGATGATATTGAGTTGCCAATGTTTGGATTTAGCATGGGTGCAGTTTCCGGTGATATAGGTGCAGCATGGTCAAATGGTCTTTGGATCACACAAGACGGAAGAGCATATCGTTTTGATTTTGACTTTGACGAATTGCAACAAGAGTATAACTGGACATCAACAGATAGGTTCACATCATTTACAGTGTTTCCTAATGCACGGCTTTTTGGGTTAGATGATGATGGCTGGGACAGTAGATTTTTAACTCCTGCATCGCCAATAGTTGCTCCCGAGGGCATTACTATGACGCTGAACTCGTGGGAAGGTGATACTGTATCTGTGGACATAACGAACAATACAGATGTGGGATGGATGTATGGGGAACACTTCGAGCTTCATGTACTTTTGAACGGTATGTGGTATGGAGTTCCTATGGATATCGGTAACTGGGCGTTTATCGACATAGGTTTGAATGTCTGGGGTGGTGAGACAATTGAGCATATCTACAATCTCCAAATGTTTGGAAATCTACCTGTAGGCACATACCGTCTTGTTGCATACGGGCTTTATGTTGAACACACAATTTCGTAGTTTTTTCAACTTGTTCTTGACATCCATTGTGGAATGATGTACTATTCATAAAAAGTAAATATATATACAAACCGTTGATACGGAGATAAAAACAGTAAATGCGCGTACAGAGAGTCCGGGAGGCTGAGAGCCGGGTCGAAATGCAGATTGTTAAATGGACCGTTG
>WQWL01000096.1 GCA_009785345.1 Oscillospiraceae bacterium | reverse complement strand
TATATTTTTACAAGACAAGGCGTGAGGAGGGCGAATACCCATCGGTATTTAACTGACGAACAACGCAGTATTGTGAAAATATACACGGAAATATGCAACTTTTGGGTGACACAGACCACTAGTTAAACTTTGCCATTGCTACGTCTAATCCGCGCATGATTATCAGCTCCAAAGCTGCGGAGGCTTTCAGACATGTTTCGGAGACGAGTTTTCTCTCGTCGCTACTTAACTTTGAAAGCACCCAGTCTGCCATATCATATTCATCGTGAGGCGGTGCGCCTACGCCAATTCTTACTCTTGGAAAATCTTCACCGCCACATTTTGCAATTATATCCTTTAACCCATTATGTCCGCCGGCAGAACCGCGTCTGCGAATACGTAACTTCCCTGCGGGTAGTGTAACATCGTCCGTAAGAACAACTACGTTTTCCAGCGGAACATTATAAAATTTCATTGCTTGTCTGACTGAATTTCCACTTAGATTCATATAAGTTTGTGGTTTAAGCATTAGGATTTGTTGATCGCCAAGCTTGACTGTAGCCATCAGAGCACTGAATTTTGCCCGATTAACTTTTGCTCCAAGTTCTTTTGATATAATGTCTGCAGCCATAAATCCCGCATTATGCCTTGTGTTTTCATAACGCAACCCGGGGTTGCCTAAAAACACGGCAATCCATGAAACCGGGGTTGTTTTTCTTCTAAAAAACATGTTTTAGCACATTCTCCTGCTTATTTCAAGTATAAAACTCATTAAAATCATTTTTATCTGAAGAGTGTTGATATTGAGACTTCTTCGTAAATACGGTTTATTGCTTCAGCAAATAGTGGAGCTGCTGTTATGTACTTTATTTTTTGACTTTCTTTATTGCCGGAATATGGAATAGTGTCTGTAAATACAACTTCTTTTATAACGCTATCCTCAATTCGATCGATTGCACTACCGGAAAGCACACCATGGCTGGCGCATGCGTAAATTTCTTCTGCTCCGCCTATTTGGACAAGTGCATTTGCCGCTTCACAAAGGCTTCCGGCTGTGTCGACCATATCATCGTAAAGTATAACTCGCTTGCCTTCAACCGAGCCTATGATGTTCATGACTTCGGCTTGATTTGCTTTCTCACGCCTCTTATCGATTATAGCAAGTCCAAGACCCATTTTAAGTGCAAACGCTCTCGCTCTCGCAACAGACCCAATATCAGGAGATACTATAATGGTATCATCCGATGTTTCAAATTTCTTATGATAATAATCAACAAATAATGGTGATCCAACCAGATTATCAACAGGTATATCGAAAAATCCTTGTATCTGCGCAGCATGCAAGTCCATTGTCAACACTCTGTCTGTGCCGGCCGATGTAATCAGGTTTGCCACGAGCTTTGCTGATATCGGATCGCGAGCTTTTGCTTTTCTATCTTGTCGTGCGTATCCAAAGTACGGCATCACGCAAGTTACCCTGCTGGCTGATGCTCGCTTACATGCATCTACCATTATTAGCATTTCCAGTAGATGGTCGTTTATTGGAGTACATGTCGATTGCACGATAAATACATCTGAGCCACGTACCGTTTCGTTAAGAGACACAGCTATTTCTCCGTCAGAAAACGTCGAAACCACTGTGTTTCCGAGACGTACCCCAATGTTCCGGCAAACATCCTCTGCAAACGGTATGTTTGAGTTACCACATATGATTTTAATGTCCTTGTTCTTAGCCATTGTGACCTCCCAGTATGATGTTATGATAATCCAATATCGATTTATGATACATGATTTTTCCAGAGTTGCGTACAATTACATTTTAACTGCATTTTCTAAATCTTCTAATATTATGATGGTTAAATCATCCCTTGTGTGTCCCTCGAGTTTCGAAACTCTATCTGAGTGAACTGCGACAATATTTTCAAAATAATTACGAACATCTCTTGCATTACCAAAGTTGTAGTCGCGTTCATCGTATAATTTGCAAAAATACTCTTGAGCATACTCTTTCGCGTCATCAGTAAGAACATACTCGCTCTTTGAACACATTATACTGAATATTTCAAATAGCTGTTCATTGTTATAATCTTCAAATAGTAAATAACGGTTAAATCGCGATTCAAATCCCGGATTTGAACTGATAAATCGGTCCATTGGTTCATTGTAGCCTGCTACAATTATTATTAAATCATCACGATTGTCTTCCATCATTTTCAGCAATGTTTCAATCGCTTCACGACCAAAATCGTTTCCCGCTCCTGCATCTGGAGCAAGCGCATATGCTTCATCAATAAATAATATTCCACCAAGTGCACTTGTGACTGCCTCTGAGGTTTTTATTGCCGTTTGTCCAACAAACCCGGCAACAAGCCCACTGCGATCCACTTCGACAAGTTGTCCCTTTGATAATACGCCAATGGTTTTATACAATTCAGATAAAATACGTGCGACAGTTGTTTTTCCCGTACCCGGATTGCCGGCAAATACCATGTGTAGTGACACCGGAGGGTTCGGCAGACCGTTTTCTTCACGTAGTTTACGAACTTTCACAAAATTAATAAGGCTTTTGACATTTTGTTTAATGTTTTCCAGTCCAACAAGTTCATCTAGTGTTTCGAGTAACTCTTCTTGTGTTTTTTCTTTTTCCGGTTCTTCATTAGTTTGCACTTCAGAATTTTGCGGTGCATCTTTGTCTTTGATTTCTTCTACCTTGTTTTTATCGTCTTTACTTGTTGTTGGCGGAGTGTTTTGAATTTTATTTTTTTGATTTATTGATGATGACGTTTCTATCAGCAGCTCTTTTGCTGCATTTTCTGCTTGTTTTATTGTGCCTAGAATATCTGAAAAGCCCGACAAATCATCCAAATACGCGCCAGACGGCTTCATATCACGCATCAGCTCTTCTTTAGTTTTTTTGTTGATATCACTCATCTATCGAACCCAACTTTTTATTTTTTAACTTCAAGCCTTAGGGAATAATTGCGTCGTCCGGCGAAACTAAGCCTAGCACTTCTTCTGCAATACGACGCCTTACATCGGGGTCATCTATGTTCTCTAACATAAACTCCAAATACGCTATTTTCTCTTGCAGTTCGGCAGCTTCCTGTCTTGCTTCCTGCAAAGATTCATACACTTCAAGATGTTGAGTATAAAAATTATACAGGCTAATTCCACCATATATGGTCAACGCCAGCACGATAATTATTGTTATAATTCTTGAACGCGATGACATGGCTATGGCTCCTTCTCTTTATCTACTGTTCTATTAGTGGTTAGTATTAGTCAACAAGCGCGTCAAAGACTGTAAAATGGTAAAATGTTCTCTCTGTCATCGGTAGCTCTGCTGCCAACTACAGTGCGAGGTCATTATATCAAAATTTGCACAGGAATGGAATCACTTTATTTTCTTGTGTGTTTTCTTTTCATATGTTATTGTGGGTCAAAGATTATATTTCAAGGAGTACACATATGTATACAGCTTCGGTAATTACGGTTAGTGATAAATGTTTTGAGGGCACACGCGATGACACCAGCGGTCCTGCAGTGCAAGAAATGCTGGAAGCAGCAGGTTATAATGTTGAACATATGGCTATCGTTCCTGACGAGCAAGGGCTGATAGAAAACATAATGATAATGTGCGCTGATGAGTTCGATATCGCTCTTATTGTTACAACAGGGGGCACAGGATTCTCAAGCCGTGATGTTACACCGGAGGCAACAGTGGCTGTTTGCAAAAAACTAGCCCCCGGAATTCCGGAGGCTATGCGCATAGCTAGTTTAAAAATAACGGACCGCGCTATTCTTTCTCGTCAGCAAGCAGGCATACGTGGAGAGTCATTAATAATTAACCTGCCCGGTAGTGCAAAAGCAGCAAAAGAGAATCTTGCTGCAGTATTGCCTGCACTCACTCACGGACTTGAGGTATTGCGTGGATCCCCACAGGATTGTAGCTGTTGAGACTATTTGATAATTTTTGCTTCTTTCGACTTAATTTGTCTTATTATGTCATGGATTGTCTTCGCTTTTTGTGGCAAAGCTATTCCGCTATGTGGTGAACGCTCCCTGCCATGAGAGTCGTTACCTGCTTGCATTGGCAGGTTGTGCTTTTGTGCAAACTCAAATGCTTTTTCATTTGATGACTTGCGATCATTTGCATTATGCACCTCAACCCCGTCAATCAAATGTGGAGCAACAGGATAATTATGTTCGATATAAAACTCATCTCTGTATGGATGGGCTTGAGCAAGATATCCACCATTTTTTCTAACGAGTTTACTGTATTGTTCAATTCCAAGTTTATCTATATTTGGATGTGCTAGCAAAAACTCTAAATCTAGCCCATATGTCAGAAAATCCGCTCCTCTGATAGTAAATTCCGAGCCGAGAAAAACATCTAACCCTTGTTTTTCTCCGGCTCTTTTTGCTATCTCATAGCCTGATACTACACACTTCATCTTCTTTTCCCATGAGTTAAGATGAGAGCATGCTGAGTAGCCATTTATGAAGTGATCGGTGACAATTATCCCCGTATACCCTTTTTGCTTATATCTTGTAACCTGCTGTGCTGCAGAAATAAGCGCACACCTACTTACTTCAGAAGTATGCATGTGCGTCTCGTATAAGTATTCCATATATCCTCCGCGCATGGTGATTTTCAATTTTCCAAAAACAATTATACCAGATTTCAAGCGTATTTTCAAAAAGTAGGGATTATAAATTACTTCCCGTTTACAGTCCCCATATAGATATATCCTTTTCGCTCTGTAATTCCTACTTCTTTTGCAAACTGAAAATCTTCACTTTCCTCTGCTATGTGGCATATAGCGATTCCCATGTCAACACATGCCATCTTATTCATAAACCCAAGTCTTTGCTTTTTTCTATAACAATGGATTTTGCCGTTTTCTGCAACAAAAAACCATGCTTGCATATTCATTCCACTAGGAGCAAGCCGGGCTGCTTCCAGACGCTCATCTATCCCTTCGCTAATATCTGCCAGTGTCTTGCGTTTAAATTCAGAAAGTTCGCGATATAAAGGTTCGTTTGGCTTGCCAAATGACATGCAAATTATTGAGGGTAGTGCAGAAACACCTCTATCTTCCGGTTTCGATGCCCCTAACCAACAAGTACCCAATCCCGATTCTGCCAGAAACAAATCTAACTGCTGACCAATAAAACCAATATTCTCTTCAGCACCCTCTTTATCTTCACTTCTAAAAACAAGATAATGGGGTGCTTTTATATTAAACATTCCCTTTGTCTTGTTTGTGGTTTCAACTGAGAAACCTATGTTGGGATATAGCGGCTTTACTTTCTTGATTTGCTCTCGCACCATTTCTAAGCTGGCTTCATCCAAAGATGTCATTTCATATTTTCGCACGGATTTACGCTTACGAATAATTTCATTCATAGTCCTTATTACCTTTCCATTGCACTTATACTACTCCTTAGTGTTCTGTAAAGCCTAAATTTTGCATATATCGCTGGCATATTTTTCACTCTGCTTCGTTAATCGTCGGTTAAATACCAATGGGTATTCGCCCTCCTCTCGCCTCGCCGAGTAAAATATATACTCAGCACTATACGCAATTTTAGACTTTACAGAACACTAGTGGTCTGTGTCGTTTAAATGTTATGATTAGTATTAACATTTTTAACCATTATATCAAAAACCTTGACCAAGAGATAGCCTGCATATTACAATACAAGTTATACACAATGAAAGGAATAGAATTATGAGCTTTAAAATTACATTTATCGGTGCTGGTAGCGTCGGGTTTACTCGCAGTCTCTTCTCTGATTTAATGACCGTTCCTGAGTTTAGAAACATTGAAGTGTCATTTATGGACACAAATTCCCATAACTTAGATATGGTCAAGCAACTTTGTCAACGTGATCTTGATGAACATAGCATCGATATAAAAATACATGCGACTATAAATCGTCGTGAAGCTTTGAAAGGTGCAAAATATGTAGTTTGTTGTATGAGGCACGGCATGCTTGAAGCCTTTGATATGGATGTTAGCATTCCACTAAAGTATGGTATTGATCAGTGTGTGGGAGACACACTCTGTGCAGGTGGTATAATGTACGGTCAGCGAGGTGTTGCTGAAATTCTCAGCATCTGCAAGGATATCCGTGAGGTCTCTGCTCCCGGGGCGCTTATGTTAAACTATGCAAACCCTAATGCAATGATAACGTGGGCGGCGAACAAGTATGGTGGCGTGCAAACTATTGGGTTATGCCATGGTGTACAAGGTGGTCATAGACAAATCGCCGAAGCTCTCGGCTATGAAAAAGATGAGGTAGATATCATCTGTGCCGGTCTCAACCACCAAACATGGTATATTTCCGTAAAGAAAGATGGAGAGGATTTGCTGCCGAAAATACTCCCCGCCTATGAAGCAAATCCGGAACTTTCAAAAACTGAGCCTGTACGTATCGATGTTCTAAAAAACTTTGGATACTATTCCACTGAATCTAATGGCCATTTATCGGAATACCTTCCATGGTATCGCAAACGTCCCGACGAGCTTGAACAATGGATTGACCTTGGTGTGTGGATTAATGGAGAAACCGGCGGTTATTTACGCGTCTGCCGTGAAGGGCGTAACTGGTTTGAAGATGATTTTCCAAACTGGATGAAAGAGCCTCCCCACACATACAAAAGTGAGGATCGTAGTGAAGAACACGGTTCATATATCATTGAAGGCTTGGAGACCGGTCGTTGTTATCGTGGTCACTTCAATGTCATGAACGATGGGTGTATCACAAATCTTCCTCAAGAGTGTGTTATCGAAGTTCCCGGTTATGCCGATGCAAATGGTATAAGCATTCCGCACATTGGTGAGCTACCACTCGGGTGCGCTGCTATTTGTTCTCAAACGGCTTGGGTGCAAAGATTGGCTCTTGAAGCTGCTGTGGCTGGTGACATTAATCTGCTACGTCAATCTATGTTGATGGATCCTCTAGCCGGCGCAGTCTGTACTCCAAAGGAAATCTTCCAAATGGTAGATGAAATGTTAATAGCTCAAGCAGAGTGGTTGCCACAATATGCAGAAGAGATACCAAAGGCCGAAGAGCGATTTAATGCTCCGGGACGTATTCCACCAAGAGATTACAACGGCATTCGTGTTCCCGAGAAAAGTATTGATGATATGCGTGCCAATAGCGAAGAGGCACGAAAGAACACCAGTGCAGATAAGGCCAAAAATCGTCCCGCTGCCAAGTAGCGATGACCGCATTAGTATTAGTTAGTGTATCGAATTCGGTACACTAGTGTTCTGTAAAGCCTCAATTTTGCATATATCGCTGGTATATTTTTCACTCTGCTTCGTTAATCGTCGGTTAAATACCAATGGGTATTCGCCCTCCTCTCGCCTCGCCGAGTAAAAAATATACTCAGCACTATAAGCAAGTTTAGACTTTACAGAACACTAGTTAGGTCGACAGCTCTATCCCCTGCAGCCTTTTTCATTCTATTAGCTATTGCGTGCCCGAGACCCTGCTCATCCGGAACTTGAGCATATATTTCAGTGATATCCATATCGTCAAACATCCTTAGCGCGTCATATAAACGATTTGCTTGCATTTCATAGTTATCAGATGATCCGAATGTTATAACATTTGGATGGTCAAATGCATAATCACTAAACATGAGCGCAGCAGACTTGTTGCCTTTGCAATTGCAGAGGCAACTTTTTATATATTCTGCAGTTTTTTCAGGCTTGCCGAGTATCGCTGTCATTGGTGCTTTTGGAGCATAGTGGCGGTACTTCATTCCGGGAGAACGTGGTTTCAACTCCTCTGTTTCTGACTGCATATAAATTTTTACATTCGGTAAAATCGCCTTCAACTCATCAAATGTCACTCCACCGGGACGTAATATTTGAGGGGTTTCTCCGGAAATATCAAGCACTGTAGATTCAACACCAACACAGCATTCTCCACCATCGAGAATATATGAAATTTTGCCATCTAAGTCATATAGTACGTGCTCTGCTTTAGTTGGACTCGGCTTACCGGACGGATTTGCTGATGGAGCTGCAACAGGACAGCCACAGGTTTTGATTAACTCCAAAGCAACTTTGTGATTTGGCATTCTTATCGCTACAGTGTCGAGTCCTGCTGTTACATTATAGGGGATAGTATCATTCTTTTTCATCACCAACGTTAGTGGTCCGGGCCAGAATTTATTTGCAAGAGCTTCAAAAACCTCAGGAATCTCACTAACAAGTGATTTCACATCATCAGCATCGGCTATATGTGCGATAAGTGGATTATCTGACTCTCGCCCTTTTGTTACGAAAATGCTTGCAACTGCCCTCGCATCTAAAGCATTTGCACCAAGCCCGTAAACCGTTTCCGTGGGAATCGCAACCAATCCGCCTGATTTAATAATATCAGCACAAGCTCTTATATTTTCGGAATCCTTTGAGCTCAATATTTTTGTTTTCACTACCATTGTAACGACCACACCTTAAATATATCTTTTTGTGAAATTATACTTGACCCTAAAGCCACTTTAACTTGTATAATTTAAATTAGGGTCTGCGTAAAAACCACAAAGCGTTACCCCTTTTTGGACTGCAAATAACAGATGGGTTCGTGGTGATAGCGTGCATTCATGTTTTTGACACTTGATTATGCAATTTTTAAATACTCAAGAATCTTCTTTGCGGAATCAAGGCTAAGCCCTTGTACATTGCCATTTTTCACATAGTCGTGAACACATCCATGATTAAGACCAAGATCCGTATAAACTCTATATACAGAAATATTCTTTTGCTTAAATAACTCGTTTATCTTATCACGCATTAACATTTTCGTGTGATTTTGATTTATTTGCTTATCACGAAAATAATGATAACTCTGATAAACCTTTACATAGTTTAGCGGAACAACACCGTCATTGTTTACAATTTCGTGTTCGAGCATTGAAATCACATCATCCAAACTCATATCTTCAAACCGAAATGACTCTGCTAATAGAAATGAATCTTCAGCAATGCGATTTAAGTAGTCATTCTTACCAATGGATAATGCATATAGAACTAGTGGCTCAACTAAGCGATAGTTCTTCTCCGGAACCTCTCTCGCAAGCAAGCGAATGTCGTTACTTCTGCAGTATGACAACTCTCTTACATACTTATGCAGGAACCCCTTAAATGTTAGTTGTCTCATGGCTTGAACTCCTCCATATACCGCTCATATGCATGCATAAACTCAGAATAGTGACGAAAACTCATTTTGAGTGTACTTATTTCATTATCATTTGAGACAAGCATTTCTAACTTTTCCCAATCAACATGCTTAGAAACTACTTTAAGATCGTCCCAATCAGGTGGTCTGCCGGCACATAATTTTGATACTACAATATCTTCCAACGATATTGTGTAAAAATCAATTTTTTCACCTTTTAATATTAACTCAACTCTATCTTCATAATTGAACAGAAAGCTATTTATATGCGCTGCAATATGACCGTTCATTTGATACTTATCGAATAATTTATATAATGCTTTGCTTGCATCAATGACATCAATATCACTTGTTGCTCTTGATGTATACTCCATAAGAATCAGTGCACCGCCA
The DNA here is from genome assembly GCA_009785345.1 of Oscillospiraceae bacterium. Lineage (GTDB taxonomy): Bacteria > Bacillota > Clostridia > Oscillospirales > Oscillospiraceae > WRMH01. Next base: position 1,457 of record WQWL01000096.1, on the reverse strand, counting down.
CCTGCGATAAAAACATGATACTTGCCTTCATCATGGAACAGCAACTCTGCATCTACATCCAAAGATTTCAATCTTTCAAGTAGTTCCTTTTTACTCAACTCCACCATAACTAATATTTCCCCTTATTATAAGCTATACTATTGTTGATTGCTTGTATGTATTTTAACTTGTAACAGAGCAACTGTCAATATGTTCACCAAACATGTCAAAGTTCAGAACTAAGAAAAACCAACGCACGACCTGCATCTACAGGGACAACCACGGCAAAACAATTGCAACACTCCATCCCGGCGATGATGGTGTCACCGAAGCCCTAATCGCAAAACTTCACGCCGAAGACGATGCCGTCCACAACGCCGAAAAGCGTGACAGCTATCACGGGCTAATTCACCACGAGGATGAAATCATCGGCGAGGATGACAACAGGAGCGTTGATTTGCGCGACAACTGTAGATCGTTTTGTAAAGCCAAAAATATTAACGCACTGAACGTGCCTCACATTTTGTTGTAATCTCAGGCTATAGGTCTGTTAAAACACGATTTTATGCTAATTCACGCATAGGTTCATAAATTGCGATTGAACTCTGTGTATATTTGGTTATTCATCAAAAGAGATTTGCCCATCAATCACGACGTGTTCACGCTTTTTAGTGCTTTCGGTCTTTTGCTGCTCCGACATGTGCTTGTGGTGTTCATCGTCTCTTGCCGACTCATCCGCCTCTCTGTCCGCAGGTATAAAAGGAATCAACCCTTCGTCAAAAAGGCTCTCTTGGATTTCACGAGGAGCATACCGCACATCAACTATTAGACCGTTATTTGTCTCAAACATCCATACATAAGGATTATCTCCAAGTTTGCTTGGTAGAGTCCATTCCGGATCAAGAGTGCCTGTGTTGAGCAATTTGCGAATTTCTCCGGCTTTATTCCCTGCCGTGCTTGAACTTATTCCAAACTTTTCTGCAAGCTCACTTGCACGCATATGTGGTGTCTGGGATTTGTCAAACAAGAAATTTATGGAGCCAACGGCATAAATAATTCCACACGCCCAAGTATTTGGCTTTCCATAATCAATTGGAGAAGGACGTTTACGGCAAAGCTTCTCCAACATGAGTAACGACATATCAGAGTACTCATCGTTGAGAGACTCCTCGCAAAATTCTTTGATTATTGTTGAAATTATTTCATATTTATCTAGCAACGCCTTTGGCACTTTTACACTGCGTTTTTCTGCTCTGCCTTCTTCTTGATTTTCACACTTTTTAGCTTTCTTATCGTTACTCAAACCATGTTGTACATTCTCAAACTTGCTTGGATCGAATGTAAATACATCAAGTTCACCATCGTAACCGCATTCACCCATACGAGGAGAATTTGTCACAGGAAGAAGCATGTCATCATGCTCATGTTTTTTAACGCATTTGCTACAATAAAAAGGATTGCGGTAATCGTAAACACAT
>WQWL01000095.1 GCA_009785345.1 Oscillospiraceae bacterium | reverse complement strand
CTTGCACAACAAGAATTGTTAGAGCTTGACAAATACTATCGAGTCGGGTTGACTTACACATCAAATGCTCTGGAGGGAAATACTCTAACACTCTCTGAAACAAAAATCGTTTTGGAAGATGGTATAACAGTCGGTGGGAAGCCTTTGCGTGACCATTATGAGGCTGTAGGTCATGCCGATGCTTATGATTTCATGTTGAAAACTGCTCGCTCGGAAAATCTTTCGTTTACTGAAGAAATCATACTAGAACTACACAATTTGTTTTTTAGAAGCATGGATGCAGATAATGCAGGGAAGTATCGAAATCATCAAGTGCTTATTACCGGTACAGACTATGTGCCACCGTCTGCGGATGAACTAAGTACGCTTATGCAGGCATTCGTTATAGAATTAAACGAAAAATCCGAAACCATGCACCCTGTGCTATTGTCGGCATTTGCACATCGAAAACTCGTTGATATACATCCATTTGTTGATGGGAATGGGCGTACTGCACGACTGCTTATGAATTTAATATTAGTCAATCGTGGTTTTCAAATTGTGTCAATTCCTCCGGTGTTGCGGCATGAATATATAATGGCACTACAAAAGGCACAACGTGGAAGCGCACCAAGTGATACATTATTTTTCAAGTTGGTTGCGCAATGCGAAATTGAGTCACAAAAAGATTATTGCCGAATGTTTAGAATTGATGTTCCAAATCATATTAAAAATCCACTAGCATCAATGTAGTAAAAAAATGGACAGGACTGATATCTCCAATCCTGTCCATAAAACTTATATAAATTTGTTATTGTATACTTCTTATTTAAAACTATCGCTATGCTTTTTTAAGTCTTGTTTTGTTTCCTCAGCTAATTGATTAAAATCAATGTCAGAAATCGCTCCTTCAAGAGCATAAAGGTGGACAAGGCATATGTACTGATCACGTAATTTTAGCCGAACGAAGGCTTCTTTGCTACCAATACTTTTTAATTCTTCTGCTGTTGAAATATCAACAGCTTTTAATTTTTTCTCTAGTTCTTTCCCGATATTACGCAAAGAAGTTAATTCAGTCATTTCATTTCTCCTATTTGATTCAGTATTATTAACATTTCTGATTTACTGCGACTAGTATATCATGCCCAATAAGACAACTGTATGTCCACTTTAAAACAAGAGATCATTGTTCCCGCACCGAGTGCGTCATTATATCAAGCGTTTCAACGAAGCGGTAGATTTAACTCACCGCTTGTCGAGGAAAATTGTACCCATCACCTAAATGATGGTTACTTAATTATCTTCTGTTGAAATGTTTAATCCTGCGATATTAACAACAGATTCATTGACTATCTCTTTGCTTTACAACAAACAAAAAAAGTTAGTATATCTGGAAACAAATATATCTTGTCGTAAAGCAAGATATTTGCTAAAATGACTTTATTGATATATTAAATACACAATATGATAAAATTCAGAGGTAGCTAATGATTATTTATCATGGAAGTAATGTTGTTGTTGAGCAACCTAAAATTCTACAAAGTGAGCGTATGCTTGATTTCGGAACGGGCTTTTATACTACATCCAACAAAGAGCAAGCGGTTAGATGGAGTGAAATCGTTTGTGAACGTAGAGAACCCAAAATTCCGGTTTTATCAGTTTACGAATTTGACTTCGAAGCGGCAAAACGTGAACTGGTTATTATTCGTTTTGATGAACCCTCTGATGAGTGGTTTGATTTTGTTTGTAATAATCGCAGTGGTCGTGACGATGAAACACAATATGATATCGTAATTGGACCGGTTGCAAACGATAGAGTTTATGCTGTTGTTCAATATTATGAAAATGGTGTATACGGTAAAGAAGAAGCTATTAAGCGACTGAAAGTGGATGCTCTATACAATCAAATCTTATTTCATACGGAAAAATCTCTTACTTTTTGTCGTTTTAGTAAATCAATAGAAGTGGGGAGTAAGTGATGGAGCATAATCGATTTGAGCTTGTACTACAAACAATATCAAGCGGTTTAGTAGCAAAAATAATAGAAGAAACTGATCTTGATGAAGATATTGCAATTGAGAAATTATATTCGTCAAAACTATACTTGAATCTAGAAAAAGAAGAAACTAAGGTGTGGCATTACAGCGTTTCGAAGCTATACGAGATATTGGACAAGGAAATTAAAACAGGCCAACTTATACTTCCGGAGTTTTGATAGGAGGCAAACAATGAGTAACACAGCACATTTTAAGGTTTTTTGCCTTGAAAGATATAAAAGCCAGCATCACATGAAAGGGGAAGAAGTCATTAACCTTTTTATACAGTATGATGTTTTTGATTACCTCACGAATTTTTATGACGTATTACACTCTTTTGGTGAAAAATATATCGTAGCGAACATTGATGAATTCATTTCATCTCGTCAAACAGCATGAGTAGCATACTTTTATGAGGTAGACGCTTGTGTGTCGTGTTAGCTTTTTGCACTTACAAGTTCAACCAGCTCACGCTCTCCTGCGATTTCACCCACGAATGGTGTGTGTTCACAAGCCCTTTCAAAATCTGCCAACGCTTTTTTAATATCTGCTTCGTTTCTTTTGTATAGTTTCTCATATGCATACATAAAGTCGGTATTTTGACAAATCGACTCTATTTCAGCTGAAAAATGCCGCGGACGGCAATTGTAGAATCTGAACCATAAGAAAAGCAACAATAAATCGCAAATAAATGCATTATTTCACACCATCTGCCCATAAAAAACTATTTTCAATCCATCCGTCTAAATATTCCTCGATAATGTCTGCTTCCGTGCCTGCATAAAGAAATGAGTTGAGATAGAAAAAGAAAAAACGGTAACAATAGTATGCAAGTCGCTCAGGACGCAGCCTATAGTTAATATTGTTTTCTCGCAATGCACTATTGAAAGCATCCTGTGCCCAAGCGTGACTGCACATAACCCATGCGTCTCTTTCGGGGGGCGTAAGAGTAACGCCATCCCAATCTACAATATAGCTTTTGCTGTTACTAACAAAAAAATTCCCTCCGGCGTCACCATGAGTAATTACAAATCCTGTATTATCATTGTGGCATAATTTTGAAAAGAGAATCAATCTTTCGGATCTGTGCTTGATTTTGTCGTGATGTTTATTAAGTAGTGAGAGAACTTCTGTGTTCTTAAGTGAGCGCTGCTGTGTCCAAAACTCATCAGAACATGTGCTCGAAAAATCTTCTCTTTGGATATTAAGGCTAACATATGGAATCGTATATATTTTTGCCAGCATTTGGTATTCAGGAATCTTTGTTTCGTTAGTTTCTATATTTTCTCCATCAATCCAGTCAAAAACACCAACGACTGCACCGTCAAAGCGTGTTGACAATTGTCCACTCGCAGTCTTTACAATTTGGCTGATGAAATCAATACCATGGTCATAAAGATGTTGGATTATTGGAAAGCTTTGCTCATAAACACTTTTATGTTCGTCACAATAAACCAACTTCATGAAATAATGAGCATTAGGGGTGTGGAGTTTCCAAGTTTCACCATAAAATCCACGTTTGGTGGCTACGATACTATCGACGTTAATGCCGTATTCACCACTTACAAAGTTACGTAAGCGGAGCATGTATTCATCGCTACGGACTACTGCACTATACATGGTGATATAACTCCTAATTTTGATAGCTTGCCGACCAATATGTTCCTTTATGAAACACATGTTATTGACAAGAAAGCTTTTTTAATGTACGATAACTTCAAATCACGATTAATAAAATCATGATTTGAAAGTGGGTGTGATATGTTTATTGGTCGTAAGCAAGAGCTTTCATTTTTAGAAAGCAAGTATACCGCAGTAGGTGGGCAACTTATCGTACTTTATGGGCGTCGCCGTGTTGGAAAAACGGCAATGCTTCAACATTTCTGCACAAATAAACCACATGTGTTTTATTCATGTCGTGAAATATCAGACGAAAAGCAACTTGCAGGCTATTCTGAACGTATATTACAAACAGGCATTCCGGCGGCGCAATACCTTGACGTTTTTTCGGACTGGGAAACTGCTCTAAAAGCGGTTCTTGAACTGCCTTCTGATGGTGGAAAAAAACTATTGGTAATTGATGAATTTCCATATATGTGCAAAGGTAATCCATCTATTCCATCGATCTTACAAATCCTCTGGGATGAAACGCTAAAAGATGAAAATGTCATGATTATCCTTTGTGGTAGTGCGATGAGTTTTATTGAAAAGAAACTTTTGTCTGAAAAAAATCCCCTCTACGGCCGAGCAACAGGCATATACAAGATGAATGAACTGCCATTTGATGATGCAATTAAGTTTTTCCCAAATTACTCCTGCGAAGATAAAATGCTTGCGTATGCCGTGTTGGGAGGTATTCCACATTATTTGAAGCAGTTTAACCCTGATTTACCATTGAATGAAAACATAGTCAAGCATGTTCTGACAAAAGGGTGTGCCTTGTATAGTGAGGTTGAGTTTCTTATTCGGCAAGAGTTACGTGAGCCTGCGTTCTATAATACCATCATTGAGGCTGTTGCACTTGGGAATACAAAACTCAATGATATTTACACCAAAACAGGATTGGACAAAGCAAAAATTAGCGTCTATTTGGGGAATCTGATGGAGCTTGAAATATTAGAACGTGAATTTCCCGTGACTGCAAGCACGAAGGAGCGTGCTACCTCGACACGAGGTCTATACCGGATTACAGATAATTTCTTTCGTTTCTGGTATCACTTTGTATTTCCATATATGTCTGATTTTGAAGTAGGGGACGCAGAGGGCGTATTTGAACACATTGTGTTTCCGCAGCTCAATGCGTTCACATCACCGATTTTTGAATCAGTCTGTCGAGAGTTTTTGCGTAAACTGAATCGTCAAAATGCATTGGAATTTAGAGTGACAAAACTTGGAAGATGGTGGGGCAAGTTAGATGGCACACAAGCAGAAGTTGACGTGGTAGCTATTGATATGACGTCAACTCAATATATTTTAGGTGAATGCAAATTCCGAAATAGCCATATGGATTTGGATGCACTTGAAAAGCTAAGAGCAAATGCTGGTTTTGTAAATAAAGGTGCAACGATACAATATGCTCTTTTTTCAAAATCTGACTTTTCGGAAAGTCTAATCTCCAAAGCCAAGCAAGATGAAAGCCTTTTACTTTTTTCGCTTTCAGATATAGTGAATGCATAAGCGAGACAGCTGTGTGTCCACTTTATAAAACAGAAAACAAAAATATTTATGATGTGGGCAACTGCCAAGAGTGCTTAAACTGCACGACTGAGTTCTGCAGGAAGATTTGTCCATAATGCGTCAAGGTTTTTACTCTCGGTCAAAGCTCGAACTACGTTGCCGTCAGGATTCGCAAATATTATAGGTATATCTTCCTCACCTTTTTCAGTTCGTACAGTAAACGCCAATTGTTCTTGTTCGAGAGAAAATTGAGCGTTCACACCGTGCTTGTTACCTCTTGCATCTAACCTAATCCATTTTGCGAGACTGCTAATATACACAGCATTTAAGCCGTGTAGTACGAGGTGTGGAGATGATTCGTCGTTTAGGATAAGCCTTTGATAGCAAAAACCAGTAGGAATTTGAACACATCGAAGCATCGCAGCTAATAAATGAGATTTTGCATAACATATGCCCTCTTTTGCTTTTAATACATCGGAAGCCCTGCAAGTAACTACACTTCCTCGAATATCTGCTGAATGAGAAATGCTGTCTCTAACGTATTCGAACGTTTTTTTAATGTAGTCAATCTCACTTTCAGAATTTGCTTTAATTCCATTAGATAAATCTATAATCTCATGCGAATGTTGATAACCAAAATCAATTACATCACTTGTCTTTAGGTAATAAGCGATATCGTCAATTTGTTGTTGTAATATCATCAATTTTCTTCCTTGTCTTAATGTGCTTGCGCAGTGTTTCCGTGTACAATTTTTCAATTTCATCCGTGCGGCATTCTCCAACAAGTTCACAAAATAACAATGCGCACTGAACAAAGTCTATATTTTTGGAATCATGCGTACGTGTATGGATTTGAGGAGTTTCGACAAGTTCGAAGGGGTGACATTATGTCGAGATGATTAACTCGTGTGATTTGTGAAATTATTCTCTGTGCTCGTGGATTGCGGTGCGTTTGTGTATGTGAGTTGCGAGCTATTTGTGTACCCGGATTGTGGGGCATTTGTGTACGTAGGATATTGGTTATTTGTATATACGGATTGTGGCGGGTTTGCATACATCGGGTATGGTGTAGCTGCTGTTGTGGAATCTGGAAATCGTCTTGGACCTGCCAATGCAAAAATAATGGCAAGTAAAGATGTTATAAAGTAAGTAAAAAATTGTGCATGTGAGGACATTGGACCATAAATGCCTGTCTCTAAGATGAAAACTAGCAATATCATAATGAGTACAAATATGCACCACAAAATGGTCAAAATCGTTAAAATTATGCTTAGAGCAGTGCGTGTACGAGCATTACGAAAAAATACAATAGCAAACATGGTTGCATGGATAACTCCCATTAGAAGCCAAAATGGACTAACATTACTACCTAATAATAATGGCACAACGAAAAACATAGCGATGGCGATAAGCTGCAAACCGAAAGTTATGTAACGAAAAATCTTATTACTATTTGTCATGTGGCACCTCTTTCTTAATATTCGGCGAGCAACAGCTCTTCTAAAAAGATGGAGAAGCCACGCATGTTCGCTTCAATTCTTCCAGGCCAAGTTCGGTTAATGTAATGGAAATCGTCACGAGGTGAATGTAGTACAGAACTCATATTCATAGCTGCATACGGCATAATCATATTGCTCCAATTGGGTACCGCATTTAAGCCAGCGAGAGCCATGACGGTGTGGTGATGGTAAATAAAAGCCAGCTGATCACTGGGGAGAAAAGCGCCTTGAGGAAATGAAATTAAGTTTATATCATGCTCGATATTTACCCTCTGAGCGATTTCATCCCAAGTTTCTATTATGTGGTTCGAGGCGGGCGTATATTCATATGCCATGTAAAAAAGATCAGGTCCTTCAAGTAAAACGTCGGCATTTATCATAAATAAGAGGTTATCATGTTCTTCTTGGCTCCAGTTATTGACATAGTAAAATGCTCCAAGTATGCCAACTTCTTCTGCTCCAAAAAATACGTACACTATTGTATAATAATTATCCAAATAACGCATACGTTGAGCACTTTCTAACAGTAGAGCCGTGCCGGAGGCATTATCGCTGGCACCGGGGTACATGACACTATCATAGTGTGCGCCAACGACAATAAATGTATCACACTGACTTTGTCCCGGGACAGTTAGGATTATATTTTGACTGAGTTCTGAGGTTCTGAGATCTAGATGGACAAAGGGCATTCCGCCAACAGTATATAAGATGCTTGTAAAGTCAACACCGGGAAATAGCTCTATTGACTCCATAGGGTAAGTGTCTCTGGATGCCTCCCATGTAAATTCTTGCACTTCAATCTCGTCCCATGTATAGCCCATAGACAGAAGTTCTTCTACAATCCATTGAGCAGCAAATAATTCTAGAAAAGAAAATGGAATGCGATTATAAAAGTTGTCATTGATGAATTCAATGTGGGCAACAGAAATTTCTCCATGAGGTGTATCCTCTGAGACTGCTCTGATCGGTCTAGTGGTAAAATTTGCAGGATCAAACGCCCCGGTCTCTCTGCTGTTTTCACGTATTATATCGACTGATCCGACGATTACTGCGAGTAACAATGTGGCGGTGATTAGTAAAAGTGCGCCATATTTAGCTATAGAAAATTGCTTCTTTCCCATTTAAACCCTCATATTTTCATTTATTTTGATTAATTATAACATAGCTTTTGTAGCTTTGTAATTCAATTGAATTTATTTTCTCCGTGCAGATAACTCAAAATTCACATTCCATGTGATACCATTATCATGGCTTGTTTGGTTTTGCCAATGAAAAGAGTTCGGTTTAATATCTGAAAATACCCATTGAGTCAAACCTTCAGATTCACTTTTGTTTTTTACAATAATTTGATCTCCGACCTGTTTGCCTTCTAAAATATGTGTTGCACCGGAAAGACCGTAGAACATATCCCATGCATCTGTTGCTTGATTATAAAAACGCATTGTCGTGCCATATTCAGCATTCGGGTTTGGATTTTTTTCACATTCTTTTCTAGAAGGGCAGATGAATACATCTTGTACTGCTGTGCCATCTAAAATCCACGAAAAAATCCATTCACCAGGGATACGTTGCTCTTCAGGTGTGTCCTTTCCGAGAATTCCCTCAAACTCCCATTCGCCGACAAATTGACCGAACAGACTTAATTTGTCGCGAAGTTCATCTTTGCATGAATCGCAAACCAAAGCATTTGAAAAATCATTCATGGCCTCATTGGAATTGATTTCAGTTGATTTTTTGTCTGCACTTTTAAAGCGATCTTTTACGATGAGTGCGATTGCGATTGCTGCAAATCCTGCTGTGAAGTATATAAAGAATCCCAAATATCCGATGCTTATAAGAATGCCTGCCACGCCTCCGTCGAACATTTGTATTGGTCCCACAAAGTGTTGCACTATCCAGATTTGAAGGAATGCGGCTGAAAGTAAGAATACATATAGGATGACATATTGTAAAATTATTTTCTTTGTAATTTTCTCTATCACGAGAAAGGCAATAATTGCAAGAATGATAAGCATGTCTTGTTGGAAAAAGCGATTTAATACAAGCTCAATGATATTAGCATCAAAACCATCCAGTGTTGTTTGCATAATTGTGTTGAACCAATATAAAATTTTAGAAGTGGCGAGGTATAGGAACAGCATTTCTTTGGCGATCGACCATGTTTTATTCTTTGCTTTCATAATCCCAAAAAGCCCTTTCTGATATACTATTTTGTTAGCTCGATTAGTTCAGTCAAATTTTTTGCAATATAGACATGAGGTAAATCCTGAAACTCGCTTACTGTGGTTGTGCCTGTTGTGACCGCGCCGAAATCGATGTTTGCATTTTTTGCGGTATTTGCGTCAATTACGTTATCGCCAATGTATAACACAGAAGAATTTTTAGCACCCAAATGCTCAATAGCTTTTAGTAAGCCTTCCGGAGAGGGCTTGCTAGTATCGACATCTTCTAAGCCAATGACATAGTCCAACAGTTCAGATATATCATACTTTTCCAATGCTTCCTCTATTCTATAACGATATTTTGTTGAAACAATGGCAGTTTTGCAACCACTTTTCTTTAGAAAACGCAAGGTGCCTACGGTGTCATCGAATAAAAATGTATTGTCCGTCATGATTTTGTCTGCTAAATTTACGAAATGTGAAACAAAAAGATCTGCAAGATGTTTGTCTTTCACACCTGTCAAATTAGTGAAAATATCACGCAAAGTCATGCCGATGGTTAATCTGATTTTGTCATCGGTTCTTTCTTGAAAACCAAGTTTTTTGAGTGAATAATTGACGCATTCAATAATGCCGGTACTCGCATCTGCTAGGGTAAAATCAAAGTCAAAGATGTAGGTTGTATATTTCAAATTTTATCGCTCCATTTGTAAAAATTTTTGTTGACTTCCAAATTGTACCACATGAATATTGTTGTGTGAATAGAAAAATTATTAAAACAACATCCCTGTGTGAAAATACACAAGGATGTTGTTTTATTAATAGCGTGTAGCGTGTTGATATTATAATTAGTTTCTATTCCTACGTGACAAACCGATTGCTGTCAATGCGCCGCCTACAGCACAGCATACGAGCAGAGTTAGCAAATTAACATTTGCGTTAATCATATGTACGTCCCAACTAAAAGGATTTGCACTGGTGATGATTGATTGCCATGTGCCATACAGAACCCACATAACGATATCTTCTACAATCGCAAGGAATATGCCACTAATAAAAACGCATATACCAGCTCTTACAAGCTTGTTAGTTCTGATGTATCGTATTATCAAAAATAATGCCCATGGGTATATCAAACATGCAGAGGTAATAAGTAACGATACACGCCAATACTCTGCACTACCACCTGTGAAAAGTCCGCTGACGATAATGGTTGCATATAATAATATTGTGTTGACGGCCATAGTTAAAAGACCTTTATGATGCGAAGCAAACCCTGTAAGGGGCAGTTTTCTGATTACATATGGAGAAAAAAAGATTGAAAGTCCAAATATAGTCGGAATTGTTGCAATAAAGAACCAGCTCTGGTTATTAAATATATTGATTGTAAGAAATAGCAGGAGCAAACTTCCGGTAAAACTGCCTAGCGTCCAAATACCTTTATTCTTTTCAACCACTAGAGGAACTACTGTGACCGAGGCAAATACCATCAATGAGGTTATAACAATGAAGAACCAGTCTAATGCTCCGGCTGTTGCAAGGTTGACAATAAATGTGGTTAGCACGGGAATCATCAGAATTGAAGCGATAATGGTTCCTACGACAAGGGACTTTCTCTTAACTGCTTTTGCGTGGTGTTGAACAACATCCTCTCGTTCTGCACTTATTTGGTTGTCGATACGGTTGTCGTTGAGTTTTGCGAGCATAGCTACACATGTATCACATTCAGCTAAGTGCTCCTCAACAAGCTTTCTACTGGCTTCATTACATACCCCGTCGTGATAGAGAGGTAGTAAATCTGAAATAACATCACATGAAATTTTCATTTTGTATGACCATTCCTTTCAAAAATCTTTAGGCACAAAACGACCATGCAGAGGGATGGTCATTTCGTGCATCAATTGTGCTTCCGTAGGAGCGCAATTGGCACATTCTCTCGTTTAGTTTGAATTTATTCAAACTGAACTCTTTCCTGAATTTTTAGGCGGGCGCGGTGATGCGTAACTCGAGCCCAATTTTCTGTTTTGCCGAACAATAAGCCGATTTTCAAAAACGACAGTTCACCAAATACACGAAGTTGAAACACTTCTTTATAAGGTTCGTCCAAGTTGTGCAACACCTGATGTATGCGAAATGCAGAATCTTCATCAGCAAATGCGTGCTCTATATTTGTGTCTGAAATAACATCTACACTTAATTCAGTCGTG
>WQWL01000094.1 GCA_009785345.1 Oscillospiraceae bacterium | reverse complement strand
TTTTCAGGCGGAGTATAAATTTCCCATGCATAATGAAAGTTAAACAGCGCCTTTATTAATTTCCGATCCCACATTATCGGGTCAAGTGGAGCAATAAACTCACAGCGAGGCTTTAACTTTGGAGATGTCAAAACTTCATTCATCAGAGACATATCCTCTGTCCGGATATATAGGGCATGTTTGAGACCTTCAACTGCAATCTCGGTTATTTTATTTTCATCAAGTAATGACTCAAAAATTTTATCGCGGACTTTTGGTGTCATACCATGCAGATTTAGCCATGCATCTGATGCTCTGTTCCATAATAACCCAATGGCCCCTATTCTGCGAAGTACACGCCATTTCAGATGTGAAAAATCATCCGGAATTGGATCAGGTGCGTTGAGTATATCACTCGGAATGTGATTTTCTGCAATGTCGTAATATCTTCGTGTGCCTTTTTTGTGATGAACTATTAAATCCCCACTTGAGTACATTTGCTCTAGTACAGAGCGTGAAAATTTACCCCCGGAACTCCAATTTATAGCAGACCACCATGTTGTATTGCCTTCTATTTCCAAATCATTAGAACATACAGCCCCATTTTCTTCAATATACCTACGAACGTTAGCAATATGTTCTTCTATTTCAGGATGACCTTTCAGTTTCACACGTGCAGTTTTTCTAATTCGTTCAAAATAAGCCCAATATTCTACCGGAATAATCGACAATTGCTTATCTGGATAATCGAACAACAATCTATCTTTGTAAAGTAGCTCATGAAGCATATCTTTTTTGAAATTCTTTACACGCGATTGAAGAATTATCTCAGCGTTCTTACCGCATAAATCAACAGGATCAAACTGAATACATCCTGCTTGATGAATAAAATCAAATGCGCCTTGCTTTCCTATGAACTTGTACTCACCTATCAGACCATGTTTTAATAACATAAATTGACGAGCTTGCTGATTAGAAATTGTAAGCATAATTATGAACTATTCCTTTGTTACTTCTTCAATTTAGCATATAATATCACACACAATACTGACGCTCAATACTAATTTTTCATTATTAATAAACAGAAATATAATAGTCCTAAATTTTACCTAAACTAAATCCGTGCGCTTTGCTCGATTTGTGACCCATATCGCCAACACAAGAGATAGTATCAGCAGTGCTGCACAGGCTATAACTTCTATATACGGAATATGTGTCCATTGATAGAATCTATGCCATGGTGAAAGAGGGACTGCAACGCCGCTGTGGTTTAGTTGATTGTTGAAAAATGCCAACGCAGCAAAAACCGGGATTATTTTTATAATCGCAGATATTAAATTTCTACTATAACGTGATACGACAAAAGCAAACATAGATGCTCCCAGGGTTATAATATATGTCAGTATCGTTAGTATAATCAAGTATTGTCCAAAGGTGAAATCATCTATTAGTATCACTTGAGTAGATACGGAATATATGTTGTGATTCCAGTACATTAGCACATTTGTTGCATAAAAATATATCCCGCCTAAGATGGTGAGTAGCAGTGTTGTAAGCACGAATGCAGATAGCAACACGGCAGCAATTTGCTTGAATAAAATCCTGCGACCCAACTTTGAGGAATATTGTACACTTTGAAGATTACGCATACGATCAACAGTTATAAGAGGTAATATCAACGTAAGAACTGCTAGAATTGAAATAAGGTTAATATGTCCAAAGTATGTTGTTGTATTCCAAAATGTACCAAAATACATGATATTCAAATCTTCGCGATTTTCGATAATAGAATCTATGCGTTGTTGTGCAAGTGGGGTAATTCCGGTTACTCGCCGCTCGTGAACATCCATATGCCAGGTGATGTCCCAAACAAACATCTCGTGAGATAGCGAGTCTTTATATGTTTGACTTAACATATAAAGTATACCGATTTTTCTTTCAACAAAATCGGCACTCGGTCCAAGTAGTGTACGCCACATACTCAATCTTGCTCTATAATGTTCAAAGCTTATAAAGGTAGTATCATCCCACATTTCTACAAACTGCTCATAAGTTGTGATATTGTTTTCGGCAAAAAGTGGATTGTGTGCAATAAATTCATCAGCGCTATATACGAGGGGTTCTCTCATTTCAGCAACCATCTCGAGAACGTTACTACTTTCAATGGCAGCTGATAATGTTGCAAAGAACCATTCATTGTAGCCATATCGCTCCATTTCACCCTGCATGTCAATTTGAGACCGCCAACTGTCATGTACATCTTGCATCTGATTCAGCACTAAAAATCTTATGAACACCATATTTTCGAGATTATTTAAGTGAGTGCTGAGTTGCCAAAATTCTTCATGACTCAATTTATCGCTATGAAAAGCTTGCATTAAATCGACATAAGAATATATTCCCAGATTCGCAAATGAAGTCTCTGGGCTGGGGTAAGAGCCATCATCAGCAATAACTTCATGTGAGGGCTCTTGACGAATTTGATATTCAAGTTCAGCGATAGTCGCCGTGAAACTCTCATCAAAAAAATTATCCCACTGTTCCTGCGTCATTCGTGTGCCATAACGTTCTGCAAGTTCGCGGGTAAAAACCGCCTCAACCGATGTATTGACTTGTGCATGACGAACGAACCATTGCATGTTCATATAAAAGAACAGTGTGCACAGCACTACAATGACAATCATTATTTTTAAGTTCCATATTTTCTTAATTTCATGAAAAATAATATTCATACTAATAATCATTCCTTTCGGATTTCTTAGGTACAAAACGATTATAAAAAGGATGATTATTAGTACGTGCATCAATTGCGATTCCACAGATCGCAATTGGCACATTCTCTGGTAGTATGAATTTATTCATACCATGTTCCTCCTATTGAATCGCAATGTTGACCAAAAACTAATAATGGCGAGTACTACAATCGAGCCGATAACTCCTACAGTTTCAAAATGAGGTACTATTACATTTGAACCGCCATCAGTAAACCACGAGTCTCGCATCATTATGAGCCATATGGGTGTTTGGGAAATAGCGAAGTTAAGCATTGTTGTTGGCAAATAAAATGGTAATAGAAATAATGTGCCATTAAGTGCGACGACTACAAAAAAGCCAACATAACTATTTTTAAGCCATAACCCGACAGCGTGAGCCATAAGGGAAAAACTCAACACAAGTGCAATGGATATTCCAATTGATGCGAGCAAGTACTCTGCTACCGTAAAGCTGTGCCACGTTACAAATGGGCGTACAATGAATCCATCACGGACAAAGTTAAATCCGCTTGATACACTACTGTTCCAAACTCCGCCCATGGGGTTAAGGGTGAAATATATCGATAGTGTTATACTTGCAATAAGAACATATACACCAATGCCCACAATTGTTCCTGCAATTAGCTTGTGATTGTTCATTTTGCGTCCGACTTTAGTGGAATATACAACGAAATCAGTTTTTGCAGAGGATTCATAGCCGAGAGATAGCAGCATTATTAGTGCTGCAATGCTTATGCCTTGGAATAATAGTAATCCCATTGTATGATTAAACAATGCTTGGTGTCGCCAATATGTCGCATCTGCGAAGTAAAGCGTCATGCTGTCACCCGCCTTTTGTTGAGCATCAACAGCAGATTGGAAGCGCTGATACTTACTCCGCATAAGTTGCTCCAGCAATCCACTAAGTTCACGTCGTTCCACTGCAATGTCTGCAATATAGTCTGTTGTGTAACCATAAAGAACGTCTTCCCGATTTTCAGTTTGCAATTGAAGCAAGTCCCTATATAAACTTGGTTCGAGCTCTGCTAATTGTTTATTAAATTCAGCACCAAGATTTATTCCTGTAGTATGTGATGTCACGGCTATAAAATCTGTGTAACTATTTTGCATGGTTGTTATAACTACAATATTCAACGCAATCGCCAGCACAACAAAACCGATTATCGCAGGAAACATGATTATCTTCTTGAGTTCATGCTTAATTATTGTCATGATATCTTTTAACCTTTAATTTTTATCCGCCATATCACTGCTCTTATGCACTCAACTCATCGTCGCCGTAGATATGCATAAACACATCTTCGAGGGTATCAAACTTATCTCCCTTTAGAGCGACCGGAGAATCACAGCAATGTAGCTTGTAATCTTTGAACATAATTACTTGATCTGCGATGCTTTCAATATCAGAAACTATATGGGTGGATAGTATTACTGTGCGATTTTTTGCAAGAGAAGCTATTAAGTTGCGAAAACGCACACGCTCTTTCGGGTCGAGCCCCGCTGTTGGTTCATCCAAAATGAGAATTTTCGGATCATTTAACATAGCTTGAGCAATACCCACACGTTGAATCATTCCACCGGAAAACTTGCGCATTTTTTTATCTTTTACATTAGATAGTGCCACAAGCTCGAGTAATTCAAGAGATTTATGCTTTGCTGTTTTACTATCAATTCCTTTAAGTGCTGCGATGTATATAAGAAATTGCATCGGTGAATAATTTCTGTAATAGCCGAATTCTTGCGGAAGATAACCCAAAATGTTACGGTAAGTTTCATCCAGTTTCGTGATTTCCACACCATCGTATAGTATTTGCCCCTTTGTTGGGAAAATGAGTGTGGTAAGCATTTTTATAAGGGTGGTCTTGCCTGCACCATTTGGAGCAAGCAACCCATAAACTCCATTAGAAAACTCTAATGTAACATCTTGCAAGGCGGTAAAGTTTCCAAACTTTTTTGTAACATTATCAACAATCAGCATAATGTACCTCTCGTGTTATAATTTTTATTTCTCGAAGAAATAGTATAAAAGCGACAAGTGCAACACCTAATATCAGTGCCGGTGGCAGATGTGCGAGGAACTCTTCCCACCATTGCATGTTAATTATCATTGGCAAAAGAGCAAGTGTTATCCAAATTGTTGCTCCTACCCACCAACCGGCTCTAAAGCGTCGCATTGTGTGTACTATAAGGAGTGTGCATAAAAACACAGCGCTAAGTGAAAGAGAAACAGATTGTAATATATTACCGGTAGCGGAGATACTGTTAAGGACATCTCCTCCGATAACAGCGAAGATTGCTCCCGAAAAGGAGAAACACAACAATTTAAAAGCAGTTATTTGTCGTGTGGTATATCGAAAGGTCATTTTTAATTCGTATAAGCCACTTCCTCTCATTCGTTCTGCAGCTTCGGTGGATATTGTTAATCCGATAAACAGTATTGGAGAAAATAAGAATAACAGTGCGTAGTGATTCCATAGTAAATATGGGCTCCAGTGCGAAGGAATTGTCGCAACATACAGTGTGGTTAATAGCACATAGAGTGTAACAATAAGAAATGAAAGAAATATACCGGGTAGTGCACCGCGAAACATCACTCCAAAACCCAATTCTTTAACCATGTTTCGCAGAAATATTGGCGTTGATACAGGTACGACAAGCCCTTTATCTAAAATATCGTTTATTGCGCGGCTGCGTTCTTCAGGCGTAATATTCATCAGCAAACTCCTTTCGTAAAGCTTTAATGGTCCGATAATATTTTGTTTTTACAGTTGCTTCAGGTAGGTTGAGGTCATCAGCAATTTCGGCAAAGGTCTGTTGAGCATAAATTTTTAGACGGAATATTCGTTGAATATCTGAATCAAATTCAGCAATATGTTTCAGTATTTGTGCCGCTAAGTCTTCATTCTCAATCCACTCTGTGAGTTCGTCTTCCCTTGCAACTTCTATGTCATCAATGTTTAGAGCCTTATTTTTCATAGTCGAGCGACTTCGGTGGTAGTCTATAATTTTATTAGTAGCAATGCGATAAAGCCAAGTGCGAAAGCCGGCCCGCTTAGAATCATAACGAGCGATGGTTTGGAGCATGGACACGAAGATGTTTTGCGTCAAGTCCATTGCAATATGCTTATCGCCTGTTTGTCTAGCGGCGTATACATATATTTCATCGTAATACTCGCTGATGAGTGTATCCGCTGCGGCTCTGTTACCGTTTTTCTGAACCATGCGAATAAGCTGCATCTGCTTTTTTGCATCTATGCCCAATACTCATTGACCTGCCTTTCGTTAGTATATTCGTTTTATGTAGTGGAATAGTTTCACTATGATAATATTTTTTCTGAAAATGTACAAAACATTGTATCAAAACTAAGGTGTCTCTGGAATAGCAATTTCGCTCCAACCGGCAAAAGAGAACTAAAAGTTTGTATTTGGTTAACTGCTCAGTGTGGTTGCATCTGCTGCTAAGATTGAATTCATTTATTCGTGGATATTTTCTGCACACTACATCAATTATTCGTGGGTATTTTCTGCATTTCATCTTTACAACATGTGATTTTCTGGTATACAATATGTCATATTAAACGTATGATGGAGTACAAATGACAACTAAAGAAGATATAAGCAATGTAAAAATCGCATTTAATAATCGACACAACCCTGAATACGAAGTCATGTTTGATGATCTAATTCAAGATGTGTTTGGATTTTCATTCTCTCCATGGTTTGAACGAAAATTGTGGGACGAACATTATGAAAGTTACTCCGTTATCGAGAATGGAAGAATGTTGTCTAATGTGTGTATATATAAATCTAATATAGTTGTACAAGGCAAAACTGTCATGACCAACCGATTCGGTGCAGTTGCAACCCGGAAAGACATGCAAGGAAAAGGGTTGTCACGTTTATTGATGGAGCATATCTTATCACTATATCCGAATACTCTGTCCCTGCTTACTGCTAATCCAAGTGTTATTGATTTTTACCCACGCTTTGGTTTTAAGCAAGTTCAAACATATACACCTGAAATTGCAGTCAATATCAATAACAACCAAAAAAAAGCCATCAAGTATTCACTCGATGACCCTGATTTTATGACATTACTTTATAATAGAAACCAATACTCAAATATTGTCGATTGCATAAGTACACAATCAATACAAATATTCCATTTACTGATGGAGTACGCCGATGATATTTATTATTTACCAAACCTCGATGTAGCTGTGGTTGCTCAGCAAGATGGAAGCAATTTATATCTAGCTGATGTTATTGCAAGAAAGCCTATTTCCTTTGAATCACTCAAACAGGAACTTCCATTCGAAAACATTGAATCTGTAGAATTTGGCTTTACCCCCGATTGGCTCGACGTAACCCCAACATGGACCCCCGTAAATATGAATGATGACCCATTTTTCATAAAAGGCGAATGGAATCTTCCCACAAACTACTGCTTCCCTGCCATGTCTGAAACATAATCAGAAGAATGAGTATTGCTACAAACAAACTCTTATTTCTGCGCCTGCAAATATATCAAGACCAAAGCTACCACAAATAGCATACTCAAAGCCTGCTGTATTGAATAAAATCGTGGGTTTGTAAGATTATCTTGGTAGCTTTGTAATATGCTCAAGAATGTTCATCTTGCCATGCCATATTGCATGCACTTCAACAGTGTGATTTTCTTCAAACACTTTGTACAATACTAAATAATCACCAGCAACTAATTTCCTGTATGTTTCACTTTCCGGATAAAAGGGAAATGCGTGTGGAATTTCCTTTAAGAAAGCTATGTGGCGCATGATTTCTTCAGCAGTATTGCTCCAAGTGGAGTCATAGTAATTGGAGAGATACTCTTTTATTATAACCATATCGGCTAGAGAGCTATCCATATATTTAATTTCATATTGCATCATAACTGTTTTACTTTCGCCCAAAACTCATCATGCGAATACCATGCAGTATCAGGGCTGTTTGCTCTGGCTTCTCGCTCATTTAGTTGCGTCAAAATCCACTCATGATATTGAGATTGTGGGTCTGCTATTTCAAAAGGTATCCGCTTCTCCTTTGCAACTTTATTAGCAAATAAACTAAAAGCTGCATTTGTTGAAATACCTATATTGTCACAAAACTCATCTAGTTGCTTTTTGACGTTTTCGTCAAGACGGATACTAAAAGTTGTTGTAGCCATAATACGCCTCCTTGTGTTCGTTATGATACTTATTGTAACACTTTTAAGAGTTGTTTGCAAGTCTGACTTGCTACGAATAATCCTCTCTTTCTTGCACTCAGAAAGAGAGGATTATATAATCATTACTCACCCATTACAACAAATTAAGTCGTCGTTTTAGCATATATCGCGTGATAAAGTAGAACACTGCATACTGTATGAGCGCAATGGTTGTGATAATGAGTATTACCAGCTGCCCAATGGCAAAGTAGCTCATATTAACAAATCTAGTGTAATCAAACGTATGATTGATCGCAAAAATCGTAGTTGCTATTGCAACAATTATTTGTATTATTGTGGTAATTCCAACAAAAACACCAAATGACATCAAGCCACGACGTTTGTTGACAAGCATACTAAGGGACATGCATGTATAAATCAATAAGATTGATCCAAAAATTGCGAGTATTACTATAACTAAAGCTTGAAAAAGGACTAATAAATATCTACCTTCAAGGTTTGACAACCATGCACCTAACAGTTGAAAGTTATATGCAAAGTTGAATGAACTTAATACAAGTATTGCCAATGTACTAACCAAGAAGCTAACGATTGAAAATATTGTTGCAACAAACATTTTGCTTAGAATCAAACTGTCTGTTTTTACTGGCAAAGTCATCATCAGATAGCCTTCGTCAGATAGAAGATTTTTCATGAAGCGCTGTATTATCAATATAAATGTAATGACACCGACAGCTCCAACCAGTACTGATGCTATAGTAGTGCCGATAATAATCGGAGCTGAGTGGGGAAGAAGCGCTAAGAGCCTACTTATAATCGTAACAGCTATCAAAGCAGCATACATCGGTACAAAAATACGCCCCATAGCCATAAACTCATATTTCATCAATTTCCCTAACATTTGAACACCTCCCTGAAATACCCATCTACAGACATACCGTGAGTTTCACGCAAGTCGTCAACAGTAGTCGAAAGAACAATTTGTCCATCTTTCAAAAACACAACATCATCGAGTACCTGTTCAATGTCCGAAATCAGATGTGTTGAAATTACGACAGATGCTTCCGGATTATAATTTTTAATAATTGTATTGAGTATATAGTCACGTGATGCAGGGTCAACACCGCCAATAGGCTCATCGAGCAGATATAATTTTGCATTGCGTGCCATGACCAGTATCAGTTGTACTTTTTCTTTCGTTCCCTTAGATAAGGATTTAAGGGACTCTTTGTCATCAATATTGAGATTACGAAGCATTTCATTTGCTTTTTCTCTGTCAAAATCAGCGTAGAAATCGTCGAAAAAGTTTACCAGCTGTGAAACTTTCATCCAATCGTTTAGGTATGTAGCTTCAGGTAAGTATGAAACTATAGCCTTTGTTTCTTTGCCGGGCGACATGTCGTCAATCTTTATCGATCCTGATGTTGCAGTGAGCAACCCTGTTGCAATTTTTATAAGTGTTGTTTTTCCGCTACCATTCGGACCGAGTAAACCGACAATACGACCCGGTTCGATAGCAAAATTTACATCCCTGAGAGCAGTTTTTCTACCATAAGACTTTACAAGGTCTCTACATTTAAGAATTGCCATCTGTGCTCTCCACCTCCTTCGAATTTCTAACGATATCTGCGGCTTCGCTTTTACTGTAGCCAATTTCATTCATTTTGCTCAAGAAAACATCAACTAATTCAATCGCAATGTCATTTTTCATTTTACTTATTACCTCTGTATCGTTTGTTACAAATCTTCCGCTTGTTCTTTCGGTATAAACTAAACCATCACGCTCAAGTTCAGCCAGTGCACGTTGCATGGTATTTGGGTTAACAGCTGCCTCAATTGATAAATCTCGAACTGACGCTAACTTCTCTCCGGGTAAATACTTCCCCGAAACTATCCTTAACTTCACTTGTTCTTGAAGCTGTAGATAAATTGGCTTGTCAGGTGAAAATTCCCAACTCACATAATCTCCTCCTTTACTGTTGTATTAATTACTTAGTACAGTGACATATTAATACAGTTTGGTTTTCTTGTCAATAGTTTTTTGAAAAATGTTTTTCACATGTGGTATAATTTACTGTGATTCATCGAATAGATAATGCTGATCTACGTTAAAGTGGGAGTTAGTATAGAGAGGATATTTTTCACAATGACCCTAAATGAAACCATTCAACGCTTTGCTGAGTCCGAACTGTGCTGCATGGGTATAGCTCATAATACGCTTGCCCTGCTACGGGAAAAAGATGGTATTTCGGTTTGGCAGATAAAAAGTGAAAACAATAGCTATGTGATGAAATGCTTCGATAAACCCGAACACCGCAGAGAAATTTTAAATTATCAAGTGCTGATAAATCTCGATGTTCCCACGTTGAAAGTTATCGCACATACAGATTATTCGATTGTACTTTCGGACATAGAACAAAGCGAGTATAGACTTGGTACGGCAGAAGATATGAACGACCCAAAAATAGCGAAACTTTTGGCTACATGGTATAAAACCCTTCATGAAAATGGGCGTAAATACACAGGCATACACTTGCTCTATGATGAATGTGATTTTCTCACTCTAGAAAATATATTCAAAATTAAAGAAAATACAAAAACCGACGATTTGCATGTATGGGAGGTTATTGAGGAAAATTTTAATATGCTCAAATCATCAGTTATGAAGCTGCCGAGAACCTTGACATACAATGATTTTTATTATACTAACCTTGCTGTGGCGCGTGACAATTCATCTGCCTTGTTATACGATTACAACTTGTTAGGTAAGGGTTATGTCTACTCAGATATTCGAAATGTATGTAGCAGTATTGGGGAGGACGCAAAAACGGCATTTTTGTCGGCGTATGGTGAACTCAGCAAACAAGAAAAAGACATTGATGATGTTGTAAGTCCATTGATTAATTTGCATTTTGCCTGTCAACACGACAACTTTCCATCATGGGCTATGGAGTCATTGGAACAAGTGAAAGATGGTAGATTACTTAAAGCAGTTCTTGATTTACTTGAGAATATGTGATGGGCAAATTAGTTCTTTTACGCAGAGTGTGAATGAAGTAATATTTACTCTCGACCTTGTCGAAATATAATGTTATTATAATATTTGAGAGATATGTACAGTAGGCAATTGCAGAAGTCTGGAATCCCTGCGTAGGGGCGATCGTCCAATGCAAGCAACTTAAGGAATCTTGCCTTATCAAATCACCCGCCGTCTGCGGACGGCACCCTCTTTTCTAAAGAGGGCAAGGGTTGGATGTATCGTTCCTTGCCTTC